>CAYFVL010000107.1:4208-17285 GCA_964346405.1 uncultured Fibrobacterota bacterium | reverse complement strand
ATCGTGCAACAGCTTACGCAGAATGCCGTGAGTTGATTGCGAAACTTGGGTTAAGGTATAAGTCTACAATTTATTTGCCATAAGCCATTATTTTTGTCGTATTTACCGGGGTTTTCCTTGCAGCGTATCCCGCCCCGCGAGGACGGGTCTCAATGGAGGGCGGCACGGTTGTTACCGACCGAGGAACTCATCTTCGGGGATTACCGCTTTGGTTCTGGAAGTACATCGCGCCAAAATACAAGGATGAAATGCATGTGATTTATCGATTGCAGCTCCGTCCCCCGATCGATTGCCCGGACATCACCGAACGTCACCAGCGGTCCACGATGCCCGACCGCATGAATGACCCGCGGATTCCTTCGGATAGACGGTCTACAGCAAGTGTCGAATGGGCTTGCTCATTTCCTCAAGCCGTTGCCGGACGTGCCGGGGGAGCGGGGGCAGAGAGTCAACGTCCAGTAATGCACAAACTTCTTCAGCGCAACCTCCGCCACCTATGATTACATCGACACCCGGACTGCACAACGCCCATTTCTGTGAAAGCTGGGCGACATGAGCATAGGGGGGCGTGACCAGTTCTTGCTTGATCTGTTGCACTATTTGTATTATCTCCTGCATCGCAGCATTATCGACTTTTGCTCGCCAGTCATTATCGATATCGGTGAACCGATGCCCCGGCATAATTCGATCGTCCATTATGCCTGCCGCTACCGTGCCTCTCACCACCGTGCCGATGCCACGATCGGCGGCCGCTGCAATCAGTGAGCCGATTTCGGGCCGCAGGGGGTTGTACGGGAACTGGATTACGTCTGTACGGGGATCTTCGATCCATCGATACACTTCATCAATTCGCTCATTCGAATTCAGTTTCTTACATGACAGCCCGACATATCGTATCAGTTTCTTCGATTTGAAAATGCTGTAGGCGTCCAGGATTTTGTCGAGCTGTTCTGTATTCTCCGGCGGGACATGTACGTAGTATATGTCAATGTAGTCGCGCTGAAGACAGAACCGACTTGTTTCCAGATCCGCCCGGGTACACGGAGGGTGAATATTGCCGCTTTTGGAGCATACCGTTACGCTTGCCGCTGGAAGACCGCTATTCTTGAGCGCCTTTCCTACGTATATCTCGCTGACACCGTAACCGCGGGCGGTATCTATGAACCGCCCGCCCCCTTTGAGGTAGGTTTCAACCGCGGGAAGGCTTTGGGAAAAATCCTGGGTACCATATCCCAGCCCGCCGACGGTTTGGGCACCCAGCCCAATGCGCGTGCTTTCTAATCCGGTTTTGCCCAGTGTCGTGGTTTCCATAGTTTTCTCCTTCATACGGGCTTGGCGTTCAGATTTCAAAGATAGTTCATTTCACGATGCCATGATGAATGTCGCCCGGACAGAAGGTCTCAAATGCAAATGGTAGTTTCACTGCAGGTGAATTATTCCCGGAAAAAGACACATGCGCGAGACTCGAAAATGCAACGGTTGTTAACCCAGGTTTCGCAATCAACTCACGGCATTCTGCGTAAGCCGGCGCGCGATTCGTTGTAGAAAAATGTTCAATGTATCTCCCCGGAAACGCACAGGTGCTATTCCGGAGGTGAAAAACGCAGAAAGACCCGAGAGTAACCCCTCAGATCTTTCCGTGGATCGTGAGACACTCCAGTGCCGGCTATTTGAGCAGAGCGATGCTTCTTGTGATTTTTCTGCCGGCGGTTTCAATCACAAGCAGGTAGTGTCCCGGACCGACGGACCTGGTACTCATCGCAATACGTCCGCCTTGTTCCGTGCTGCTGAGAATCGATCGGCCGGCCGAATTTATCAGTGTGGCACGAGAAGTCTCGGGGAGGCCCTCTATGGAGAGACGATTAGCTTTTCCGGATATTGTGATGTTTGCCGTACGGGCTTGTTTGGGCTTTGTCCCCGGGGTGACGTTATGCGTTGTTTCTTTGCGAAAGTCATAACAGTGAATGCCGAATGCACTCCGAATAAATGCTCTTCCGTCGGCAAACGCGTGCGTCATCAGCTCGGGGTGGTATGATGTTGTCCCATAGACCGGGACCCGCCAATGATAGCCGGATTGGTATTCACCGTCACCGAGTATGTTAACGGCAGAGAACGCTGATCCATCGGGGTGGGTGTGCGAAGCGTCGAGTTCGGTCATGGCGAGATCATCCATTGCATAACTGAACCCGTGTTTGCCGAAGGGACTGTGGTAAAAGTCCGTGCTTCCCTGGAGTTCGGCGATAAAATCCCCTTCCTCGATACTGAATACCTTTAATATACTACTGTACGTGTCGGCTTCCTTCAGGTAGATGTACCCTTCATGGATCGCGGGAAGTTTGGTTTCTGAAACGTTTCCAAGGGATCCGATTTGTTCGGCACCGTCCAGCGTGAGTTTGTACACCTCACCCGATACCGAAGTCAGGTAGTCTCCCGTGCACATGAGAAAGCTTTCGGCCGCGGCAGACCAAAGCATACTTCCGTCCTGAGGGTCGAAACAGCCGACGGTTCCGTCGTTCCCACTTATCAGGTACTCTCTTTCACCATGTTGCCATCGTGTCGCCGCCGTCCGATCCGGGCCGTATCCGGGAGCCCGCCAACGTTCCTCTCCGGTGGTGACATCGAGAGCCACCAGGTCGCTTCCTTGAGACCCAACGATAACATCTTCGGCTACCATTCGATACGTCCCACCGGTAAGCGTAGATTCCCATAGCAGTTCTCCGGTCTGCGCATCCAGACAAAACGACTTTTCTCCCGACGTCCACCCGTACACTTTCCCATCATCGACAATCAAATTCGAGGTGAACGACCCTTTTGCCGATAGACGGTTGAACCCCGCCTTTTCGAAGGTCATTTTCCAGACGGTCTGTCCTGTTTCCGCATCGAGGCATATCACGTGATCGTCGGCACGATAACGATGGAACTCAACCACGCTCAGTGAGGTGTTTTCTCCCGAGGCTGCTCTTTCGGTCATTATTTGCTCGTACTTGTTTATCTTATCCCACATCAAGGAATCTCCGGCCGGGGCCCAGTAATACAGGTACACCAAGCCGTTGGCTACGACCGGGCTGCTTCCACCACCGGTAGGTCCGTTTCTCTCTATAAATCGCTGCACCTCCATGTGTCTTGTACTGTTGTTCCGAGCGGGCGGCAGCGATGCGCTTTTCCAGACCAGTCTCTTCCGGCTGAGGTCGTCAAGAAGGTCATACCCCGAATATTTGGCATTGAATGCTCCTTGCCCGGCCCAGTGCGGCCAATCGAATTCCTTTCGGAATGCATCGGCCTCCCTTAGTTCAGCCTCTTCATAAAGGCGCCCGGTAAGACTGCCGCCGACCGAATGCGCTTCAGTAGTTTTCCATTTCAAGCATTCCGGAAGCACCACAAAGACGTTCGTATCCGGGGCCTCGACCAGATCCCCATGTAGTTTTTTCCATGCTCCCGTGAAAGTCCCGGAAATACTGCCGTTTGTCAGGACCGCGTCAATATCCAGATCCAGAAGCACTCCGCTACTGTAATCCTTATCCTTGATATCTATTGGGCCGCATTGGAGGTTGCCCTGAAGACTGTTGCCGCTGAGGTTGAGGGTAGGAGTCTCAACACGGTCAACCTTGCGTTCAAGTCCCTCCACCTCGGCCCAGGTCTGCAGAAAACGGCCGTCCTGGTGCCCCAGAAAGATTCGCAGCAGACCGTCAACCTCGGGCACGACCCCGTCGATTTCAAGTACGACCCTTCTGTAGGACCCGAATGTCTCCAAGTTTGCCGTTTCGACCAGAGCGGGCGGGGTGATTGCTACGACGAAAGAAGCTGTCCCCATAATCAGCATAGCAGGAAGACTTCTCAGTGTAAAAAATCTCATGACAGTTCTCCTTTTACATTTTGACTGTAACCGATAAGCCGCCATAGGCGGAGAGTTCCGTCAAACGCACCAAGCATGTGGAATTCTTTCCTTTCATGAGAGGACGAACCCTGTTACGCATTCCGGCTCCTCTACCTCCTGAAGAGAGAACCCCGAATTGGCGAATACCTGCTCGGAAGTTTGATGTGTTTTTAAATATTAAGAAAAATCCGGGACACACTAACCAGATTGTGGTATTTTAGTACTATACTGGCATGAGTGGTATGTGCTGAACTCCAAGGAAATGATGGATAGAGAAGATCTGAAGTCCAGGGCGGTCCAGCTTCTCAAAGCTGCGGTTGAAGCAACCGACCGACCGCGATTGCCCTCAATGCGCATGCTCTCAAAGCAGTGGGGGATCTCGCGTGGGGTGATAGCCCGTGCCGCGAAGGTGCTGCGTGCAGAAGGAATCCTGAGCTACAGTAGCGGAAGGGGGATGTATGTCTGCGCAAATATGCCGGATCGGGAATCCGTCACCGAACAAAATCCCCAGGAGGTACTCAGAGATCGACTTTACGACGGCATCGCAAGCGGGGCGCTTCAGAGGGGACAGAGATTACCCAAATTGGATGCGATTTGTCGGGACCACCATGTTTCCAAAACAACCGTATCGAGGGTGCTCCGTGAACTTCAGAGTGAACAGTTGGTATCGAAAGTCGGAAAAGGATGGTTCATCGGTCCACCTCCTTCTCGAGAAATCTACTCCGCCCCGGTCACACCGACCATCTTGTTGATCGAGGACAATGAACGAAGTTGGGTTAGTGCGGTACAAGCCGAACGAACCGTGGGTTTTCCGCTTCAGTTCAGCAGAGAGGTGCAGCGTTTCGGCATACGGCAGCTTTCCGTCTTCACCGGTAGCCATCGTACGCCTGTCGGCGCCGAATATGTTGGGATTGATGGTGTTCGAAAATGTATTAGAGACTTGGGAAGTGCGTATCTTGGTACTCTAATCGTTTCGAATCCCGCTACGAATCCGGACATCACACAGTGGGTTAACACTCTTGTTCGGTACAAAAAACCGGTTGTCTGGTTCGACCGTTATGATATGCCGCTCGACTTCAAGCTTCCCTCGCCCCTGTATACCCGGTGTCATTTTTCAGAACAGGCAGGCATCCGTGCCTGCATTGATTTCCTTCACTCCTACGGTCATCGAAATATCGTGTATCCGTTTATTGACAGATCTAAGAGCGTCTGGGAATGGAACCGATCCAGGTTTCTCGTCGAGGAAGGCAGAAAGAGGGGCCTCAGGGCTGTGGTTCACCCGTTGAGACCGGGTTCCGGAAAGGAAGACGGATCGATCGATCTACTGGATTGCCTTCTTACCCGGGCTCTCAACGAACCCGGTGTAACGGCGATAGTCGCGCCCAGGGATTACACTGCCGTAAAATATTTCTACCGTCTGATGCACCGTGGCGTGAAAGTCCCGCGCGACATTTCATTGATCTCGTTCGACAATAGCGCGCACGCACAGCCCGCAGGCATCACAAGTGTTGACTTCGGATTTAACCATCTTGGGTATAGCGCCTTTCACCTGATACTCAAGGATATCCCTGTGGCCCGCACCCGTGCACAAGCGGTACCGGGTAAGGCAAATGTGGTTCGTCGTTCGACGGTCGAAATCGTTCGCTAACGTGATACACAGGTTTCGGGGCAGACGGCTATGTCGCTATATACCATCAGTCGATGTCAAGTGCCTGCGCGCGATACCGTACTCAGATTATTTGAGACAATCTGGGAGAGGCAGAAAGGCAAGCCGGCAAAGCCGGAAGATCAGACTTCGGCACTTCGGCAGGTTCAGCGCAACACTCCGCTCAGTCACCGAAGGTCCAATAACAGAGGTCAAACAGAGCAGACGCAGGAATTTAAACCCAACGGACTAACGCCGGACTCTCTCGTAGATCGCCTTACGGTGCTGCTCCGTAGTACCGACTACAGTAACCCAGGTTTCGCAATCGACTCACGGCATTCTGCGTAAGCTGTTGCACGATCTTGACTGCGAAACTTGGGTTAACCGCTACGCTGTGGCTTGTCGAGAACCGGTTGCACTTCTTCGACAAACCCGAACCCCGCGCCGGACCGTAAAAATCGTCAAGGGGAACGGGTACACTCGCCATAGGATTTTTCGTTAACGGGATTTCGGATCGTGACTCGTGGCATCCAATACAGGAAGCTCGTTCGCCGGGCATGAATGTCGCCCATTCGCGCATCGATTGGATCAGATATCCACTTTCGTCATGCACCTGGAAAAGGAGAGGTGCGTTCGCCGGCGCCAGGAATGCCACGGACCCATCCTCTTTTATCTCAGTTTCGCCAATAAATGGAAGTTGGAAAATCAGGAGAAAAATCGCAGATGGACGATACGGGCGAAAAAAACACGGCTCTACGCCAAAAGCATTGCCGATACGGTACGTGAACCGCTTGTAATCCTCGACGAAGACCTTCGGGTGGTGGCAGCCGGCCGGAGATTCTATCATCAGTTTCAGCTAAGCGGCGAGCACATCGAGGGCTGCCGTATCTATGAGCTGGACAACGGCCGGTGGGATATCCCCGAGCTTCGACGGCTCCTTGAAGAAATTGTGCCCGAGCGGGGAGCTGTCGAAGATTTCGAGCTTCGATACCGCTTCGAAACCATTGGCGAGAGAGTTATGCTCCTCAACGCACGGCGGCTGGACGGGGAGGGGAGCGGACCTGCTCTGATCCTGTTGGCGATTGAGGATATCACCAGGCGGTCCGATGCTCAGGAGAATCTTGAGAGAAATTCCGCGATGCTGGAAGCTCTTCTCGACTCCATTCCCGAGGGAATCCTGATCACCGATGCCAATCATGTGGTAAAAAGAATCAGCCGACATGCCGGAGAGCTTTTCGGCCTTCCGCCCGAAAAGCTGATGTACACCGATGAACCGGCCCGTCTTGAATTGTTGCAGCTTTACTGGCCTACCGGTGAGCGAATTGAGCGCCCCAACGACTTGCCACTCTCCAAAGCCGCAATTACCGGAGAAACGTATACCAATTACGAGGTGACGTTGAAGCGCGACGGAGTGACCAGAACGCTTTCCGCAAATGCTTCCCCGGTCCGCGACTCCCGGGGAGCTGTGATCGGGGCGATCGGTGGCTGGCGGGATATTACCGAACGTAAGCGAATTGAGGAGGAGCTTCGGCGAAGAACCGCTCAACTGGAGGCAACAATTAATTCCATTCCGGCCGGATATATCGTGTATAGACCCGACCGCAGCATACGTCACATGAACGAGTTTGCCGAACAGATGCTGGGTTTCTCGGAAGAAGAGCGAAATCTTTCTTACAACCTTCGTATCGCCCTTCTGCAGGTACAGATGCCGACCGGTGAGCCGTTCCCGATCGAGCGTATTCCCTCCAATCGTGCATTCGGGGGCGAAACCGTTCGCAATGAAAAAATGAAAATTGTTCGCCCCAATCGTCACTTGTGGTTGTCGGTAAGCGCCGCTCCAATTATAGCCGGCGACAGCAGCATGTTCGGAGTTGTGATGGAGTTTGCCGATATAACCGAAGAGGTGCGCATACAGGAAGCGCTACGCAGGAGTGAAGAGAAATACAGGGCCATTTTCGAACAGGCCGCGGTCGGTATCGCTCGGGTCGGTTTCGATGACGCACGGTGGATAGACGTTAATGCCGCGTTCTGCCGCATGCTGGGCTACAGCGCCGAGGAATTCAAGGCAACCCCATGGCCCGAAATTACTCATCCCGATGATATCGAATCCGATCTTATTTCTTTCAAACAGATGAGCGCCGGTGAGCTGAACGGCTACTCAGTGGAGAAACGATTCATACACAAGACGGGACACCATGTCTGGGCGCGTCTGACGCTCTCGCTTGTGCGTGATGAGCAGGGAAAACCCGATTATGAGGTTGCCATCATTGAAGATATCAGAGAGCGCAAGCAGGCGGAAGAGGACCTGCAGCGTCGCACAAAAGAACTCGTCGCCGCCAACCGCAACCTTGAGGCCTTCTCTTACTCCGTATCCCACGATCTTCGTAATCCCGTGCATACCATTGGTGTTTTTGCCGATATCCTGGCCGAGGAATATGCAGAACGGCTCGATGGGGAAGGGCGGGATTACCTGCGACGAATCGATGCGGGAGTAAAGAAAATGCAGGCGATTATCGACAACATGCTCAGCCTGTCGCGTATCGGAAGGCAGGAGGTAAGACGGGAGGATGTCAATCTTAGTGCTCTGGTATGGGATTTCCTGCAGGAACTGAAGAATACCAATCCCGATCGACAGGTCGAATGTATCGTGCAGCAGAATGTGCTCGCCAATGCCGATCCGCGGCTGGTGCATCCGGCCCTGGTCAATCTGTTGCGCAATGCCTGGAAATTCACCGCAAAGCAGGAGGTCGGCCGCATCGAGTTCGGCATCGCCGGTGGGAAGGATAATAATACTGCCTATTTTGTTCGCGACAATGGCGTAGGGTTCGACATGCAATTTGCGAAGAAAATATTCGAGCCCTTCAAAAGGGTTCATTCCGAGCGGGAATTCGGCGGCACCGGCGTAGGGTTGTCGATCGTGCAGCGGGCTATCGAACGGCATGGGGGGGAGATCAGAGCGGAGGGGGAAATCGGCAATGGCGCAACGTTCTACTTCACTCTGTAAAGCCGGGATCGCGACCGGTTTCGGGCGGTAAAAAATGACGAAAATGTCAGCTGAGGTCTGCCGCCGGCATGGCGGAGCGGGGCTTCGCGGCAGGAAACAATCGACATGCCGCTACGGCCTTGGTCGGTGCGGAAAAGCAACTGACTCACCGTATCCGCTCAAGAAAGATACCGCGGTATTTTTCTGCCTTTTTTGCCGACTTACTCTCTTTCGGTACCGGTATGATGTTGAGGACCATACGAACAAGTTTTCCGAACATGCTTGGATTGCCTTTGGTGATTACGGGATAGGTATTTCCCAATCGTGAGGTTTTCGGTACGGCACTCGCATTCCCGGTCAGGATTATTCCGGCAACTCTGCGGAATCGTTCGTTAATCGTATCGAGAAGTTCCATTCCGCTCATGTACGGCATGTTGAAGTCGGTAATCACCAGGTCCGGCCGTTTCCCCTTTTCCATGTCGGTCAGCAGATCCGACGGATCGTTGTAGATGCTTATTTCACCTATACCGTACCGGGCAAAAACAAATGCAAGAGGTTGGATGTTCTCCGTTTTGTCGTCGACTAAGGCTATTCCCGGCATATCCATCTCCTTCTTGAGGATTGATAAAGTAGAATCAGAGAACTTCGCAATTTTCAAGCCGGCCGCGGAGATAATATCGAGCACATGTTTTTTTTCACGGCGAAGGCCCCATGGAGACCCCCGGGAATGTTTCGGGTCTGCTGGGAGCTGCATTTGGAGAGGATATTTCCGGAGACGAAGGCGTAATGCCGTCTCGCTTTGGTTGACGCATCGTCAGCGCTTCGATCTACACGTATTCCCTACATGGGCCAGAAACAGAATGAAATGGACGGAAAAATCAATTGGCTTTTTCTTCCGAATCGCAGACCACTTCTGGTGTTCCATTCAGTGCTATTTCCACAGCCCATTTCAACTCATTAGATGTGAAGGGTTTGGTCACCGCGGCACGGAAACCGTACTCAGAATAATTGTTGAGGTATTTTGAATTACGGTCTCCGGTCATGAGCAGGGTTGGGACCTCAGGATCAATTGCCCTGATGCGATCGGTTATCTTAACCGCCCCGTCCTGAAGGGGGAAATGAAGATCGAGCACCACAAGATCGAATGCTTTGCCATTTGAGTAATGCTGTTCAAAACATTGCAGTGTCTCATTCGCGTCGTTGATCGTTACCGTTTCACACCCGGCCTCTCCAAGCATCGCCCCAATGGCCTGGGCCACAATCTTATCATCGTCAACAATCAGAACCCTGGCGGAGATCCGACCGAAATCCCTCTGGTGAAAAGGCACCGGATCGTTCTCGTCTCCGGCGACGGGCAGTTGGATGGTGAAAGTGGCTCCCTTATTCGGAGGGCCGGCAACCCGAATATCGCCCCCATGGCTATCGATGATCGATTTCGCTATGGCGAGCCCTAATCCCGACCCGTCTTTTCTGGTGGTAAAAAACGGATCGAAGATTTTTGGAATCGCCGAAGGCTCTATGCCTTTGCCGGTATCCGAAATCGCAATTTCTACCATCCGATCAGCTTCCCCGGCAGCATTTCGGCATACGTTGGCCGTGACGGTTACGATGCCCTGGCTTTCCATGGCCTGTCGAGCATTGATAAATAGATTCGTGAGGACCTGCAGAATCTGATTCCGGTCCACATACACCTCCGGAATGTTGTCGGCAAAATTGAACGTCACAGTTACGGGTGCGGCTCCCAGAGTCATACTTGCCGCGGATTCCAATAATTCGGGAACCGAGCAGGCTTCCGGTACCCGATCGTGGTCTTTGGATATAGCGGAAAACCGCTTCAGCAGACCTCCGGCCACTTGAACGGCATGTTGAGCGTTTTGCACATAATCGGCTCTCTGGTTGTTGTTTTCTGCAATCGCGGCCAGAGCAAGATTGCCGGATATTGCGGAAAGAAGATTGCTGAAATCATGTGATATGGATCGGACAACCAGTTCAAGCGATTCCAATCTTTGACTCTTACGAAGTTGTGCTTCGGTTTTTTCCTGGAGGCTGATATCTTTGGCAAGATAAACGGTCGCTATCGTTGTACCGTCGGGGGATTTGAGACGGCGGATGCTCATCATGATTGGTGTTTTCTCGCCGGACCGGCAAACAAGAGTGCCGGAACAGCTCTGTTGAGAACCGTCGTAGTCTGTTGCATCAAGCCCTCCCGATATATCCAGACATTTTTCGGGGGGTTGCCCTCTCAGTTCGGATTCGGTGAACAGTGTCTTGTCGATGAGGGACTTATTTGCCCATGCGACGGTATTGTCTCTGTCCGTCACAAGCAGGAATTCGTCCATGGTATTGACAATGAGATCGGCGGTTACCGCCGGAGTCGGGAAGAGACGATGACGTATCACCGTCATGAAGATTGTGACGGCAAAACCGAATGCGATCAGGGAGGTCGTCTCGGGAATTTGGGCGGTGAAAATATGTTCGGCCGAATGGGTCAGCAGACCTGCAACACTCAGAACAAGTATTGCTATCAGTCCGGGACGCCCCCGAAAGCGCCTTTCCAGACGAAGTTTCAGATAGCACCGGACGCTAATCCATACCAGAGTTGCGATTGCGGCCATCGTCAAGGCAATAAAAAGGTATTGCACCGGCGCAAAGCCGTTTCGGCCGAATGCCCATCCCCAATACACCCGTTCCGGCGTCCCCTTTATCCAGTCGGTAAAAAGATTGATCATACTGAACGATAGGGCCAATCCATAGCTCAGGGGAACAGCAAACGGGAAGTTGCGATTTCCTTTTCGACGGTTATACAACAGGGCAAAATGGAGCAGAAACGAAACCAGTATGGGTCTGAACGCCCCGATCTTCAGCCAGAGATAGGCTTCTTCATAGGTGTCCGACTGGCGTATGCCGTATTCGACGAATGCCCAGTATGCCGAAAAGATGCAAAACAGAACAAAAACACGTTCCAGTTTCCCACGATGATTCCGCGTGAAAGCAACGGTTGCGGTGACGAGAAGCAAAACACTCGTAAGGAGTGACGGCAGCGCAAACAGATTCATTCTTCCCAACCTCATTATGGATGAAATGCAGCGACATTTATTATACCGCAAATTGCCGGAAGGGGGAAAAGATGGATTGTCTAAATGCACTATTCAGACCAAAAAAGTTACTGCTGCATCGCCTTGGTGGACAAAACTGCGGATGATCCCCTTTGAAAAAGAGGAAAAATTTCCGTTCCCGCCGGGGGTGTGGACCGGGAAATCATGAGTACGCCCCCGCCGGATTTCGATGCTCCGGCCCCGCTCAATTCGCCAAGCTCAGTGCATTATGGCGATATGTACGCCGGCTATCCGTCGGAGCTCCACGGCAAAGCCGGTGCCGCCGACCTGCCAAAAAGCCCGGGCAAAACATCCACGGGGTGAATGAATATACACGTTTGCACGGCAGGTTTGAGCGCTAAAACAAATTCAACCCGGTATTTTCGGCCGGCGGGGCGCCGTGGTATTCATATCTTCGACAGAGTTATTCTTTCGCTCAACGGCAATCGATGAAACAACAGGATAGTATATTTTCTTTGGCTGTAAAAAAAGGAGCATATCGAGTATAAAAACAGCATGTAACAGGGGCCGGATGACGGCCTGTTTACTATAGAATCGTTTTCTGTCCCTCGAACACGCCAATCAGCGATGGGAAACGACGGGGGGTGTCCTTTTGTTTTGAAAGGATGTCGCACCATTCCTGTGTCGGATCCCGGGAAACCGGGATTTCGGAGGCATCGGGAGTAATTCCGATGGCTGATTGGCGTCGCATAGGTATTGTGTGCGGCGTCCGTTTTTTTCTGCAGTTTTGTCTGTTTGACCATGATTGCATTATTTCGGACGGACCCGTATGCATCAAACTGTTTTTCTTCTGAAAGGAAGTTTTTCATGGGCGCACCAAAACTTGCGGATTTTCCGCAGCCGTGGCATTCGTTTGTCGGAGAATTCACGGTTGTGATTACGGATGCAGACGAAGAGGTCCTGGTGGTGGTAGAGCCGGCAATGGACCGGGAGAACCAAACGGCAATCGCCCGCCGCATCTGCTCGGCGATAAACGGTCCACGGCTTTTGCCGGAGGCATTCTATCGTGAACGCCATTCCGGGAGAATACAAACCGGTCGGCAATGGAATCGTGAATTCCAGGATGTCGTGTCGCGCGAGTTCGAAGAAAACGATCCCGAAGAGGAGCTGGGCCACTGAGCGAATTGCAGTCGAGTTGAATTGAGCAAATCGGTGTTTTGAGGAAAGAACTGGGCTTGGAAAGAGGCCATTTGAGTACAAAAGAAACACTGAATTGCTCTCTACTCTCAGTGGTTCCTTTTCCATCGAGTATCGCCGAGGCTTGATTATCCCCGCCCGAAGCCGCACAATTTAAATTGATTTAAAAGCACGGTACAAGTCCCGAAGGGACAACCAACAATAACTCTAAAAACTCTGTGCTCTCTGTGTGCTCTGTGGTTCCTTCTAACCGGCGTCCCGCAGAGGCAACCAACAATAACTCTAAAAATCTCTGTGATCTCTGTGTGCTCTGTGGTTCCTT
>CAYFVL010000107.1:0-4108 GCA_964346405.1 uncultured Fibrobacterota bacterium | reverse complement strand
CAACCAACAATAACTCTAAAAATCTCTGTGATCTCTGTGTGCTCTGTGGTTCCTTCTAACCGGCGTCCCGCAGGGGCAACCAACAATAACTCTAAAAATCTCTGTGATCTCTGTGTGCTCTGTGGTTCCTTTTCCAATACCACAACCCACGGAAAACCACCAAAATGAAAAAAACACTCTCGCACCTGCCCGACGACCTGGCCGAAACCGTACGCGAAACGGCCGATATTCTCCGCACCGAGTGCGAACCGGAGATGATAATCCTTTTCGGCTCTTATGCCCGCGGCGATTACGTGGTTCGTGACATCTATACCGATCCGGACGACAATCGAACGTATGAATACCGAAGCGATTTCGATTTCCTGGTAATAACCCGCAACGAGACCAGAGCAACCGCATCGCATCTTCCACGGCGCTGTGAAAGCCGAATCCACGAATCCGGCATCTCGTTCCCGGTGAGCATAATCTCCCACAGTATAAAATTCGTGAACCGCGCTCTCCGACGAGGGGACTACTTTTTCACGGACATTAAAAAAGAAGGAATCCTCCTGTACGACTCCGGAAAACAAACGCTCGACGAACCACGGGAGTTGTCGGAGGAGGAGCGGAGCACGATTGCGCGGGATGATTATGAGCAGTGGTTCGAGAATGCCGGAGAATACCTGAGCAGTTGCCATGACGCGATAGAGCGTAGTTCGCGAGTTAGTCTTAAACTTGCTGCCTTTTTCCTTCATCAGGCCACCGAGTCACTATACTCCGCTATACTACTGGTTTTTACCCAATATAAGCCCAAAACTCACTATCTCCCCGATCTCCAGAAAATGACCAGCCGGTTCGATCCGAGGTTGACTGCGGTGTTCCCGACTGAAACCGAAGAAGAAAAATACCGGTATGATCTGCTGGTGAGGGCCTATGTGGATGCCAGGTATAAGAAGAACTATTCCATAAGTAAGGTAGAGCTGGAGTATCTGGGGGAGCGAGTCGGGAAATTGCGGGATCTGGTGGAGGAGATTTGTCGGGAGCGGATCGGCGGGGGTGTGCAGTGATTGGTTGGGTTGGTGCGATTCCCGGCATTGCGCCTCCGAGCGGGGGGCCCCGAAGGGAGAGTATTGCGCCGTCGGGAGTGCATCCTTCGGCTCCGCTCAGCACAAGTCGTGACGGGGCTCCGCGGGGCGCGTTGTTTCGCCGGTTAGTTCCGGGGCAGACTAGTGAGCCACAAGCTCTGTTCTGAAAAACCGGAAAAACGGCGCTACGCGGTCCCCGGCCATCAGCCTGGATGCGGAACATGTGAGACAAGAAGAGTACGGAACCGCATGGCGCTTGTAAGGGGGGGATTTGGTTCTTGCGGGGTAGCCAAATTCGCCGTAAGTGCGTGTTTGGCGAAGTTGTATGCAATAACACATCGATTAAAGGCAGGTGATTTTGAAAATCGCATTTCTTTCGAACCCTACTGTAGGACATGCAAACTATTTGATTGCATTAGCTACTAAAGCATTGTCACAAGGTGACGACATTTGCTTCTTCTTACCTGGGATTAATGATAGAAAATTAAGAAGAATCATTAATAATCCAGCATTACAAATACCAGATAAATTAGAAAATAGGAATATCCCCTATTGCCTACTTCCTATCGCAAGTTCACAGCTATATCGTGGTTTACGAGTTTCATCCAAACGAGGATTCGAAGAAGTAATTTACGCACTAAAAGTTTTTAACTCTGGATCAAAAAAATATGTGAATAAATTGATTGAGCTATTTGAATCAAAAAAGCCAGATATAATAGTTTATGATTACACCTTTTTCCCAGCTATATATGTATCTGAATTATTGAATATTTCAAGAGTTGCTGTTTACCATAGCGGATTGCCTTTTCTTGAATACCCAATACCACCAATTGGAACACCTTATAAGTATGGTCAATTTACATTAAATATTTACAACACTTATCAAAAGATTATTAGAAAAGAAGAAGAACGCATAAGAGACAAATTTTACTCCCTTTTTCATAGTAAGCTCAAGTCAGCCCTTATTGAGAAGCCAAGTGGTTCACTTTTGAACATCGTGAATACCATAGAAGAATCGGAATATCCGCGGAAAATGACAAGTGAAATTTTGTCATTTTGTGGCCCAAACATTCAATCCGATATTATTGAAATAAAAGATGTTCCCAAAGAGGTTAACAAAAGGATTGTATATATATCTTTAGGAACGGTCTTCAATAAGCAACCCAAGCTTTTTATGAGAATCATAGATTCAATACCTGAAGACAAATGCATGATTATAGTTTCAGCAGGAGCTTCATTTCAATGTTTGAGAAAAAAGTATAACGAACGTGACATAATTATTAAGAAAAATGTGAATCAGATTTCTTTATTACACCATACTGATATTTTTATTACTCATGGAGGTAAAAACAGCATTAATGAAGCCCTTGGAGTGGGAGTTCCTATGATATTGTTTCCTGCAGGAGGAGAACAAGAATACAACGCCAATCTGGTTGAGTATCTGCATGCGGGAATAAACTTTTCCTCAATTCAACAGTCATTTGGTAAGAAGGAAATGACTAAAGCAATTGATAAACTGCTAAATAATATCAAAATTACCGAGTCTTTGCATCATCTTTCCCAAAAACACAATAAAGATGGCGTCGAAATGGCATACACTAAGATTATTGATGCCTATAACCATGAGTATAACTTGTGAAGATCGATGTGTTACTGCCCACAACAGCGTTTACCCGGTTCCGTTCCCTTCGGTCACTCAACCCAAATTGGCTCCCGTTGGTCGCCAACTTCGGGTAAACGCAAACGTTGGACGAAATAACCGGGCAACAATGACTTTAAGGAAGCCGTGGAATAAAGATGATAAGAAACATGGCGCGCTTTAAAAACAAATAAGGACACCGAATGAAAGGACATGAGCTCAGTAAGGATTATTTCTTTGAGATAGCGCAACCGATTATCGAAAATGAATTCAAGAGCATGCTCGGCGAATATGCCGCTGGATTTGTAGCAAATGGTTTCACTTCTGGTGGTGGAAGCGATATTCTTGGATACGATGATGAGATATCTCAAGACCATAATTTTAATGCAAGGTTCTGCCTATTTGTTAACTGCGCAACCAGCAAGAATGCTTGTAAGCAATTAGAAAATAAAATAAATGGGAATCTTCCGAATGAATACAGAGGAATTAAATCTACTGTGACAACATTGCAAGGCGGGCCTTGTTATGTTGTCACGCCAGAACAAAATCTGATGAATTGTCTTTCGATATCGAAAATCCCAGAAAACGATGTTGACTGGATTCAAGTTCCAGAGACTCTGTTGCGAGAGTATATCGCTGGGCATATCTATTATGATCCTGCACATTTTCTTTCTGAATTTAGGAATGGCTATTCATATTTTCCAAGAAATGTTTGGCTGAAGAGAATCTCATATTCCTTCTTTATGCTTCACCTTGGCGGAAATGTAAACCGAATGGCTTTAAGGGGAGACGCTGTCGCCTCAAACATCTACAAAAACTGGTTCATTCTTGCTTCATTGCGTTGTCTTCATCTATTGAATAAAAAGTACGCCCCTTATTGTAAATGGATATTCAAATCAGCAGAAGAACTAGAGTTTGTTCCTGTTGGATTCATTAGAACCATAAAGGAATTGAGCGTGAATGGGAAACTGGAGTTTATTAAAGATGCTGTTTTTGATGTTCAAAGCATGCTAGGCACAATGGCAAATGAAATGAATCTGTTTGCTGCAATCGAAATTTATAAGAAATCAGATTTTGTGTGGACTGACTTCAATTGCTACGGCTTTATGCAAGCGTTCCACGATTTGATACAGGGCGATCTTGCACATAAGAGTCCATATGAAGGACCATATGACTTAATTTCATTAGAAGGTAATATCAATCCCGACATAGTTAAAACAGCTTGGAATACTCTTAAACAATAGAAAGAGCGCGCGCCAGAAAGGCGGGATAAAAAGCCAGATGAGCATCTGCCCCTGTTGCTTTCATAGCAATGTAATCCGTGTGTTTGATGAATCTATTGCTAAAATCATAAGTAGTGCCTGTCCGAAAACCCCTGTTTCAGCGGAGCGACGGCGGGCTGGCC
>CAYFVL010000106.1:0-17435 GCA_964346405.1 uncultured Fibrobacterota bacterium | reverse complement strand
AAGATCGTGCAACAGCTTACGCAGAATGCCGTGAGTTGATTGCGAAACTTGGGTTTAAGTCTACCGCGGAGGGTGAGACCATCACACTCAACACACAACACCGTTCGCCCTGGGTCCGTCGAAAAGCCACGAACGTTTTCGCACACTAAGGCCTCAGGCGCTGAGTCCCCCATCCACGAAAAAGGTCTGACCGGTGATATACCGAGCGCTGTCGGAAACCAGAAAACTCACCAACTCGGCTACTTCCGCGGCTTCCCCAAACCGCTGCATCGGAATGCTCTTCTTTATCTCTTCTGTATGTTTTTCGTTAATTCTTTTAGTCATATCGGTTTCTATGAACCCCGGTGCAACGCAATTGACCGGGATACCCAGCTTTGCCGTCTCTTTGGCCAGGCTTTTGGTAAATCCGATAATTCCGGCTTTGGACGCACAGTAGTTCGTCTGTCCCGGAAGACCGATTTGGCCGCTGACCGAACTCACATTGACGACCCGACCTTTTTTCATTTTCATGAAATAACCGATTACATTACGGGTGACGTTGAAATAACCGTTCAGGTTCGTATTGATCACCTCTCCCCATTCATCGGGACTCATCAGAAAAAGCACCTTGTCCCGGGTAATCCCCGCGTTATTCACGAGTACATCAACATCGCCGAGTGCCTCACGCGCCTGCTTCACAAAATCCGCGGCCTCATCAAAATCGGCGATATTGGCCTTGAAAGCCACGACCACACGTCCCTTCGCGGAAAGCTCCTCACACAAGTCACCAGCCGCGACATCATTGGACAGATAATTGAAAGCGACATCCATGCCCTGATCAACCAGTTTCCGCACAATAGCCTTCCCGATCCCGCGTGATCCTCCGGTTACGATTGCCTTTTTGGTCATTGTTATCCCTTCAAGTATTCTGGTGTTTTGATTCTAACTAAACCGGTTACGACCGCACGATTTATTCGTCGACAATCTGCTCTTCCATAGAGGTTTCAGCATCCGGATCGCACCGACGCATTTGCAGCCATTGCACCGGATGGTTAACCGAATCGCCGTTCACGGTAAGAAACAGGAATTTAGCCTGTATGATGGAATCATTGCGAACTTTGTATTGATATCCCATACCGATATCCAGTTCATCATTGGAAACGGAAGCGTAGAGCACCGAGTCTTTTTGCTCAAAGGTCCCGATCCCTTTCATGGATTCATCGGCAACATTGGTAACCGAGAGAGAATCCTCTCCCAGAAAGCTGATCACAAGCCCCTGTCCTCCAACACACCATGTCCCGGAAAACAGACGGTTGATTTCAGCACCAACATGTAACCCGGTTCCGAGGACAACGAGACTTGCGAATACAATCTTACTCAATTGAAATGATTTGAACATTCAACCTCCTTACCCCCCAAAATACAAATCGGCCGGCGATCCCAATAAACTTTTCCATTATCCTGTTCGTACTGATTACGACTACCATACCAATTTCGGGATCGATAAGGCTATTCATTTATTCCGTTCCATACCAAATACCGTTGAAATGTCTGAACTCGACTGTCGAAGTCGGGTGAAGCTCCGCCTATTGTGGTGGAAAATCACGTCAGATTTTGGGGCCGATTTTCTCCGGGTGGAATTCCGACGGGCATGAGTGTATTTTTTTCTATTACGTAACTCCCGAAAAACAGGACAGTTTATCCGCATGCTGATTCCGTTGCAAATTGCTTCATTTACTGTCGACCCTTCGACAGGCGCTCCACTGCTTCTCCTCAAAGAGAATGGTGGCGAACGTACTATTTCTGTTCCCGTAAGCCCCTCCGAGGCCGGCGCAATAGCTATAAAATCACTGAATGTCGATCCGGACCACCCTCTGACTATCGATTTGGCCAAAGGAATCCTGGAGGGACTAGGCGGCCGCCTGCAGAAAGTCGTGATCTACGATCTGGTGGAACAGGCATTCTATGCACGCCTTCATGTAATGACCGGTAAGGGTATCCACCCCATTGAATGCCGTCCCAGCGATGCGGTTTCACTTGCCATGCGGTGCCGGGCGCCAATTTTTGTCACCGAAGAAGTACTGCGCAAGTCTGAAGGTGAAAAAGGCTCCGACTCGGAGAAACTGCGCAGATCTATTGCCAACCTCGACACGATCGATTTTGGTCGGTATTACCTGGAGTGATCTTTTGGATAAATTTATGAACAAACCAGTTTTGTGTTTAACACTCACGTTGATTTCGGCTTTTTTTGCCGTAGCCGCCGACAGTGATCCCCGGGAAGTGCTGGAAACGGCACGCCGTCAATATGCCGAGGAGCATTACGATTCGACAATCGCAACGATAAGGGAGTTCCTGAGGGATAACGGTACCCACCCCTCGACTGAATACCTCGTACCACTTCTTATGGAAGCCCTTGCACGCGAAGGGAAGTACGAGCAGTTCGCGAAAACCACCGAATTGTTTCTGCGAAGATTCCCAAACTCGAAATTCGTTCCCCGTATTGCATATCTCGAAGGTATGGTTCTCACTCGCACGGAACGATATCGTGATGCCGTCATTGCGTTCTCGCAGGCTCTCAAAGCCGGTGTCCGCGGTGACCTGGACTCTCTGAGCATCACAAATGTTGACAAAATCGCCCGCAAAGTACTTCGGGACGAGGACCTCAACGAACTTGTCCGCAATTCGGATCTTCATCCCCGTATCCGAGAAATACTCGCTTTTGCAGTATTCAACAAAACAAAAGAAACCGGAAACCGGGAAAAAGCTGAAGAATTTGCCGAAGAATTTCTCAGTACGTACCCTAAAAGCCGGTACGGCGGAAGAGTCAGGGCGTTTCTTAAGCCTGCCGAGCAACTGACGGTAGGTCTTCTGGCACCGCTCTCGGGGGAAGATTCACTGATCGGACAGAACATGAAATGCGCGGTAGAGCTGGCGATAGATCGTCACAACGAAAACTCCTATCCCCCAATCAAGCTTCTGGTGCGCAATACCGAAGGGAAGATGATTGAGACCGCACGGGCTACGAAAGACCTCCTCGCCCACGAAGTGCCCATCATCCTTGGCCCCGCATTGAGCAGCAATGCGATTGTGACTGCCTCGATGGTCATGGGAACGAACTCGGTGATGATTACCCCAACGGCCACTGAAGAAGGTATCGCCGGGCTCGGTAAGAATGTTTTTCAGGTAAATGTCACGATGGGGATGCTGGGGCGCCGTATTGCGCGCTATGCGATGGAGAATCTGAATATCAAGGAATTTGCCATTCTCGCTCCCATGAGCGAATATGGGAATGTCCTGGCGCGTAGTTTTCAATCAGAGGTGAAAGAGTTCGGCGGTGAAATCGTCCTGAAAGAATACTTCGACGAAGGAGCGAATGACCTTCGGACACAAATGCTTTCTCTCAAAATGAAACTGGTTTCCGAGCGGCTAAAAAGAGAAGCTGAGGAGAAAGGCGAAGATCCCAACGAAGTCCATTTGACCAGTCAGGATACTCTCATGTGGGAGGATTCCACGGTTCGTGTCGGCGGGCTTTTTGTTCCCGCCGAAGCCGGAGATGCGGTAACGGTTGCTCGTCAGGTTTCGTTCTATCTTATCAGAACCCAGCTTCTTGGGTCTACCGGTTGGCAGGATAATGTTGTTCTGCTCGACGGAAAACAGTACGTAAACGATGCACTCATTTCGACAAGTTTTGATTTTGATGTGCGGAAAGAATCCTGGCAGGCTTTTTCAACGAAATTT
Organism: uncultured Fibrobacterota bacterium; assembly: GCA_964346405.1. GTDB lineage: Bacteria > Fibrobacterota > Chitinivibrionia > Chitinivibrionales > CAYFVL01 > CAYFVL01. The sequence continues at coordinate 13,718 of CAYFVL010000106.1, read as the reverse complement.
CGAGCGAAGTACAATACCGATCCCGACCGGGTAGCTGCTCCGCTAACCTACGACGCGGCGAATCTGATGACCGCCGCGGTGGCGGCACTCGGGGGTGAGGTGAGCACGGATGCGATTATCGAGTATCTTCTAAATGTAAAAGACTACCAGGGTATTTCGGGCACCATTACCTTCAGGGGTAATGATGGTGCGAATACCGAAACCGCCATCAAGAAGATCAAAGACAAATCGTTTGTCCGCGTGCAATAATTCCTCGCCGTCGGTTTCGTTGCGGACCAACCCGGAACACAGCTCCGCACTCAGGGAATGAATCCTTTGTTCGGCAATTACTCGCCTTTTTCGCGTACTAATCGTCTATAGGAAGCATACCCTGTCAGGTTTTCGTTCCCGCGTTGCGAGAGATTTTCCTCCCGCCCGTCGGGACGGCTTTGACGATTCGGCGTGTGCGATACTTCTATGCGGGAGACATGTTTTGGGCTATCCAGATAATCCGTGCGACAAACGTCGACGAGCTAACCCTTTTGTAGTTCTTTTCATTTCATTCACGCTATTTAGTTTAGCGTGTAACGACCCGGTTCAGCCGCCGACTGAAAAAGTTCGCCTGACCGAGACGGGCAAAACGGTGCTGATGCGCTCCACCTTTCTGACCAAAGCCATCCAGACGGTTCACGACATGCGGAAAGTGGCCGAGACTTTCGAGTTCTCAAAAATCCTGCTGGATACTCATTCGATGCGGGTCCGATTCTGGAACCCGGAGAATGTAATCGAGGGGTTCCGCGGGGGGCTCTCGAAAAAAAACTCCAGTCGCACGGAGAATGCCGTGGGCACATTTGCACAGGCACTCTCCCGCTCGGTGACGTTCACGGAAGAAGTGCCGAAATACTCCGATTCGGTAATCGATTCCCTTGCAGATCTTGTCCGCGATACCGGCTGGATTCGGTATGTTCATCAGCCTGCCGATGTTGATTCGGCGGTAGACTCTCTGCTGTTTCTACCAATCTATACGGAAACATTCGATTCTACCCTGGACAGCCTCGTTGCAGATACCACTCACTATCTACAAACAGTGCTTACATTGCGATGGCGCACCATATCGGGTGTCGCACTCAATTTCGACGTTTATGACCGTCGACAGTGGCAGATCCCCACACAGAAGCTTCAATCGAGACGCCAGGTGAAGAAGAGGGTGGGCTCAATGGATACCCTCTATTACCATTATGCCGGAATAAAAAACGGTAACATCAAGGACACGATTCGCGAAATCACGGGATCCGAAGCTCATTACATGTGGGCCGAACGAATAGCACCTATGGAAAACTGGTGGAATGAGGTGTCTCAATCGAAACTTGCGGCTCTGCGTGATTCTACAGTCTTTGGTCCGGGCCGCTATGTTTCATTTCAACTGAGCGAATATATTCTGGGTGAGGAACAAGTGTATGTCTATAACTTCACCAACCCCGACACCCAAAAAGTCCGAATCGTCGGCATGAGCGTGGGAATCACCGAAGGCGTAACCCATTCGATTTTTGATATCGTACACCGCTATGATCCGGCAAAGAAAGAGACGGATCTGATCTCCTATTCACGAACCGACAGGCTTCCCAATGCCCTGGAACCCGTTTATGAGTTGAAACCCGTCGCCGATTCACTCTGTTCTCTCTACGTTTCCTACTCGCCGGTAGAAATCGACGACAGTCCTTTCGGCGATCTCAAGAGCGTTCAATACACCTACCAGGTAGAGCACGATTCGTTATGGAAAAACTGGACCTACAACTGGTTTCAGCGCAGAGACGTACCAAAAGACACCGCTCGTTATGGGGCCGTTTATTGGACACACATCCCAAACGAAAAGACCACTCTGGACAGTTCGGGTGGACTGTCGGAAGGCCTCACCAGAGCCAGAGTAATGTATGCACCGGGACATCCGGATACCCGGGAAGAAATCTGGACTCGAGAGGAGGCGAGGTATTCCTATACGTGGATTGGCGCCACTCTGGGGGATACTATGCACCTCAAAATGGACGACATCGATGCAGATGAAACCGGTTACTCCTGGGCTATGGGAAGAGCGGACGATGCTTTTCAGCTACGTAGCGGCACATTGGGAAAGATTGGTGATTCTACCCTGATTGTCGATACCCTTTACGATGCCGATTCACGGGTAACACGGGCGATTTTCAAAGGACAAAACGGCACAGCGCACGTCACTGGAATCGATGATTTCACTATTTCGGTCAGAGACAATAACCTCTCATTATCGTGCGCAACCGGTGAGTGCGCCGAGTTTGCGGAGATATCCTTCCGACGAGACACCTTTGCCACTTGGGGGAATATCTATATCATTACCGGACGAGATGTCGATTCCCTTGTGTATACGGCACGTCTGGAACAGGCGCCGACCGGGAATATAACCGGAAGCATACGTACGACTGGAGACGATATACTTATTGTAACCGAAAACATTGGTATTTCGCCTTTATATCGCGGCACAGGGACGATATCAGGTATTTTTGAGGGACCGGTGGAATCGCTGATCGACACGACTACCGAGGAAGGAAACTTCGAAATACTCGAAGGCACCCGAACAGGGATTCGGTATAACCTGTGGCAAACCAACTGCCTCAACCAGCCGCCCTACTGTTTCAGATAGGGCGTGGGCTGTAATGGATCTGTAATGACACGGCTTTTTCGACATATTCAAGATGCGCTACGCGGGTTTGTGCATGCAAAATGGATGACATTTGTTTCGATCATGACAGTGGCGATGGCGCTCTTTTTCATGGGGGTCATTGCCGTGGGCATTCTGAACATTCATGCATGGCTAAATCGGACAACCGAACAGGCAGGTGTCGCGGTGTACCTGGAAGACTGGGCGGCCGCGGACTCGGCGGCTCGGATTCGTCTGGAGGCGCAAATCAAATCCATTCCCCATGTTGCCGGCACCGACTATGTGAGCAAGGATCACGCGTGGGAGAGATTCTCGACCCTATACGGTCCCGAAATGCTGGAGGCCGTCGATGAAAATCCGTTACCGGCATCATTCGAAGTAGTTATCGAGGCAAGACACCACTCTCCCGAAGAGCTGAGGGGGTTTGCGAAAGAGGTCGAAAGGATGTCGGGAGTCGAAGGGGTTGGGTATGCGGGTGGATGGGTGGACGATCTGGACCGGGTTCGGAATTGGTTCTGGATCGGGAGTCTGGTGATCGTCCCGCTTCTTTTTATGGCACTCCATTTCGTGATCAGTAACACGGTCAAGCTCACCATATATGCACGCCGTGATCTTGTGACAAATATGCGGTTTGTCGGGGCGACCGACCGTTATATAGAGGCACCGTTCATTCTCGAAGGCATGTTTCAGGGAATGCTTGGGGGTTTGATCGCCATAAGCGGCCTCCTCATCGTAAAAACGCTGGGATCGTACTGGGCCGTTAAATGGGGGCCCTGGTATCTTTTCCCAGGAATCTTCTTAACGGGAGCGGTAATCGGTTGGCTTGGGAGTTCGAATGCCGTGCGACGGTTTCTGAAATGAACCGGAGACTGCAACGAACCATTTACTCGGCAATTTGCCTCGGGATAATTTTACTCCCATCGGGTGTGGTTCGGGCCGAACCGTCCGATGTTTCCAAGGCGGTGCGGGAGTATGAAGAGCGTCTGAAGGAAAAGGGCGCCGTGCTCGACTCAATACGAAAAGAGCTTGGCCGTGGACGGGAAAGAGTCAAAGAGCTGAAGGAAACCGAAGGGACATATCTCAAACAGATTCAGCAATTTGAGCAGAATATTGAAACATCCGAAGACCTCATTGCCAGGATAGTGCTCCAGATGGATACCGTCTCCGAAAATATCGAATCGCTTCGTGATTCTTTGTATACGGCAAATGAGGATCTGGAAGATCGCAGTCGAAAAATGAAAAAGCGAATCAGGAATATGTATAAAACCGGCAAAATCGGAAAATTGCAGATTTTATTCGGATCCCGCAACACCAGTGACCTGATTCATCGAATGAAATATTTTGTAGAGCTGAACCGCTACGATCGGATGCTGCTGGAGTCGATTCAATCCACCCGGAATGAGATAAAACGACATACGGCCACGCTCGAACTTGAGCGTGATCGCCTTGCACTGCTGAAAACCGAACGTGAAGATGAACAGGAAGAGCTTCTGGCGGAACAAGTGGCCCGAAAGAAAATGCTGGAGACAGTCCGCTCGGAGCGAGAGGCATATGAATCAATGGTGGCGGAGCTCGAACGCGCGCAGGAAGAGCTGGACACGTTATTGAAAACACTCGCCGCCCGTCGAAAAGAAGCGAAACTCGAGTACGAGCGAGGACGCAAAATCGCGTTTGAGAAAAGAAAAGGGAAACTGCCCTGGCCGGTTTATGGAACTATCGATCGCGAATTCGGGAAGATTATTCATCCCGTATACAAGACCGTTACCATGAACATGGGGATCGATATCCGCGCCGACCGTGGTGAAGAGGTCATGTGCGTGGCCCCCGGGCGCATTGATTATGTTGGTTGGATGCGGGGATACGGGAGATTTACCATCGTGAACCATGCCGGATACGTGACAGTGTATGCTCACCTGGACAGTATTGCGGTGGCCAAAGATCAGGATGTTGAGTACGGCACGATTCTGGGCCGCGTCGGCGAGAGTGGTTCGCTTGACGGTGCAAAGCTTCATTTTCAAATTCGCCAGGAATCCGACCCGGTTAATCCTCGCGAATGGCTGGAACGAAAGGAATAATAGTGCCGAGCCTCACCTGGAAAAATCTGGTCGGACAAGAACGTGTCAAAGACGCCCTCAAGCATGCATTTGATCGCGATGCTTTGGGACATGCGTATCTATTCTCGGGAGATGCCGGGACCGGGAAGTTTCAAGCGGCGGCAGAGCTAAGTATGGCTCTTTTGTGTGATTCCGAGGAAACCGTACCTTGCGGCAAGTGCGATTCCTGCCGTCAGGTGCGGCACTACGCGCATCCTGATTTTCATTGCGTGATGCCCCTTGAGTTGCAGAAAGAGCATAAAGGTACGGGCGGAAAGCTCAGCGAAGAGGGATGGGAGCACCTGAACAAGGTGTGCCGCGATCGCATTGCGGAACCGTACCGTCTTCCGCAGGGCACCGGTATCAGTACCATACCGGTCGAATGGATACGCGAGGTCAACCACTCGATCTTGCGCGGGTCGGTTTCGGGCCGACGTAATGTTGCGGTTATATGCGGTATCGACATGATGAACCGCGAATCGGCAAACGCAATGCTCAAAACACTCGAGGAGCCCCCGGCCGAAACGGTTATTCTGCTTTGTACCGAGCGGCCGCATGCAGTGCTCCCCACAATTCTCTCACGATGCCAGATACTTCGATTCGGGCACATTCCGCCCGACGACATGTCCGAGGCCCTGGCAAAGACATTCAATACCACAGAAAACGATTCCAAGCTCGTGAGTGCGGTACAGTGCGCCAACGGTTCTCTCGGAAGAGCGCGTCTGCTTCTGGAAACCCCGCCCGACGAATACGTTAAAGCGGCGCTGGTGATACTGAAAGCCTCGGTGGAGGGAAACTGGGATATTCTGACCGAAGCACTCGACGAACAACTATCGGATCTGGACTATGGTGCGAGCGAAAGGGTCTTCGGATACGTGATTCATCTGGTTCGGGAACGGCTTCTCCATCGGTATGCGGTCACGGAAAACTATTTTAGTTCCGTATCACGGGAAGCCGGATTACCCGAAATCTCAACAACCGCGGCGGAACAGGTGATTACTTTATGCCGTGAAGCCGTGAGGGCCGTGAGAGCGCGGGGCCTTGTCCCGCTGGTTCTGGTGACCCTGGTGATGTCAATAATGGAGATATTCGATGTCGAAAAATGCCAAGCTGGTTGAGGTAGTATTCAAAGGCGAAAGACGCGTCATTTACCGCAACCGCAATGAGTTAGAGATAAAGGAAGGCAATCTTGTCGTGGTGGAGGCCGAACGGGGTCAGGATCTTGGCAAGGTATCGCTGATGGGCGATGTGGTTAAGCTGAAACGCGGGAAGGGCGAGACGAGAAGCATCATCCGCATAGCGCATGATCGTGATATGGACAAGTATCAGTCCAACTGCAGCAATGCGAAGGAAGCGTTCAAGGTCTGTAAAGAGCGTATTGAGCATTTCGGGCTCGATATGAAACTAATAGATGTTGAGATACAGCACGACGGCAGCAAAATAACGTTCTATTTTACGGCTGCTCAGCGAGTGGATTTTCGAGAACTGGTGCGCGATCTTGCCTCCACATATCGCACTCGGATCGAATTGCGGCAGATCGGTGTACGCGACGAAGCCAAACGGATCTGTGGACATGGAATTTGTGGTCGTGTCCAGTGCTGTAACGCATGGCTTACCGAATTTGAACAGATAACGACGCAAATGGCCAAAGATCAGCAGTTATCGCTCAACCCGAGTAAAATCTCCGGAAACTGCGGTCGACTTCTGTGTTGTCTTCGATACGAAGAGGATTTCTACCACAAGGTGTTCGATTCCTATCCCCCACTTGGTGCCGTACTTGAAATCGAAGGAAAACGGGGAACTCTTGGTTTTATAAATGTATTCGAGGATAGAGGCCTCATTCGATTCGAGGACGGATCGGAGAACTGGGTAGGTCCCGAAGATATCAAGAAAGGTAAAGTAATTCATGAGCCGTAGCTCAAGTTCACACATCGATTCAGGATCGACATATGTTGTTACGAGTGCGCTTCCTTACGCAAACGGCGATATCCACCTGGGGCATCTGGTGGAAACGGTGCAGACCGACGTATTCGTGCGGTTCATGAAGCTTTCCGGTAATCGTGTGGTTTATGTGTGCGCCGACGATACACATGGAACTCCAATTGAACTCTCTGCGATAAAACGAGGGATTACTCCGGAACAACTGGTCGAAGAAGCACGGACCAATCATGTGCGGGATTATGCTTCCTTTTCGATCGGGTTCGATATTTTCTACACGACGAACTCGCCTGAGAACCGTTACTATGCCGAATACATATTCGAGAAACTAAAAGAGAAGAAACTCGTTGTCGAACGCACGGTCAAGCAGTTTTTCTGTGACCAGGACAAACGATTTCTGCCCGATCGATTCATTGTCGGTACGTGCCCGCGATGTGAAGCAAAGGACCAGTATGGAGATGTGTGCGAAGCATGCGGCGCCACCTATGAGCCCACGGAACTGAAAACCCCCCAATGCATTTTGTGCGGAAATGTTCCTGAACTCAAGGAATCGACTCACTTTTTTGTTGAACTGGGAAAGCGAGAAGAATTCCTCAGAGAATACCTCAACTCCCGGGGAGTACTCCAGGACGACATGCGCAATTTCGTCATGCACTGGATCGATCAGGGTCTCCGGGAATGGTGCATATCCCGTGACGGCCCTTATTTCGGCTTCAGGATTCCGGGAACCGAAAACAAATTCTTCTATGTATGGCTCGATGCTCCGATCGGATATCTTTCATCAACCCGAAAGTGGTGTGACGAGCACGGTGAGGATATTGCCGCTTTCTGGGGCAAGAACGGCGATACAAAAGTTGTTCATTTTATCGGTAAGGACATCGTGTATTTCCATGCGTTGTTCTGGCCGGTAATGCTCGATGCCGCCGAATTCAAGATTCCTCACAAAATTTTCGTGCATGGATTCCTGACTGTTCAAGGTGAAAAAATGTCAAAAACGCGAGGGACATTTATACTTGCCCGCGATTTTGTGGAAAAAATGAAACACCCACAGGCATGTGAATACCTCCGTTTCTATTACGCCGCGAAACTCAGCAATAATGCGAGCGATATAGACCTGAATCTGGATGAGTTCTGCAATAAAATCAATACCACGCTGGTGAACAACATAGGCAATTTCCATCATCGGACATTCGTTTTTCTCGACCGTTTTTTTGAATCGAGAGTGCCCGATGCGGATTGGGACCAGGAGATTGCGGCAAAAGTCGAAGAGGCTTCACGGGAGATCGCCGCGTATTATGAGAACGGGGAATTCCGAAGCGCCGTTGAGAAAATCCACGCCCTTGGGAGTATCGGCAACAAGTATTACCAGGACAAGAAACCGTGGGAGCTGATAAAGAACGACAAAGATGCCGCCGATCGGGTGATGGTGACCTGTGTAAATCTGGCGCGCGCACTGGCCGTTTTTCTCAAACCGATTACTCCCAACCTGGTCGCCGGGGTAGAACAACGTTTCGACACCGATTTCACCTGGAATGATACGCTGTTTTCGCTTCGCAACCATAAGGTTGGGAAAGCCGAGAAGCTGACCGAACCGATCACGACCGCCGACTTCGAGGGGCTTATGAAAGCAGATGAGGAAATTAAAACTGCCGCTGGAAGTGAATTTGAGATCGGGGAATTCAAGGAGCAAATCGGCATTGACGATTTCTCGAAGATTGATTTGAGAATCGGACATGTGGTTTCGGCTGAACGGGTGAAAAAATCCAGGAAGCTTCTAAAACTTGAGGTGAACGACGGGATCCGTACTCGGCAGATAATTGCCGGGCTCGGACAGACCTATACTCCCGAAGACCTGACCGACAGACAGGTAGTGTTTGTCGCCAATCTCAAACCCGCCAAGCTTATGGGGAGGCTGTCTGAGGGAATGATACTGGCTGCCGAAGACTCCGAGGGCTTGAAAGTGCTCATGCCCGACAGAATCTCTACACCCGGGGCACAGGTATCATGAGCGGATTTGCCATTCCACGGGAGATCATCGGTATTCGGGAAGCCCCTTCTGAGACAGTCGAACGGCTTCGGAACGAGCTGTCCGTATCGCCGCTCATTGCCACGATTCTTGCCAACCGGGGTTTGAACACCTATGATGAGTGCCGCCGATTTTTCAATCCGGACCCGTCCCAGCTTCTTGATCCGTATCTGTTTCCGGACATGGAGAACGCGGTACGGAGAATCACGAAGGCTATAGACGAGAGTGAGAAAATCACCATACACGGCGATTTCGACGTCGACGGGATTTCCTCGACGGCGCTTCTGGTGCGGGGGCTACGAGATCTCGGCGCGCAATGCGACTATTATCTCCCAAACCGTATCAGCGAAGGCTATGGACTGTCCTGTCAAGGAGTCGATGATATCGCCGCGTTGGGCACCCAACTCATCATTACCGTGGATTGTGGAATTTCATCACGGGAAGAAGTGCAACGGGCCGCCGAAAAGGGGATCGATGTAATCGTAACGGATCACCATGAACCGCATGGTGAGCTGCCCAAAGCATGTGCCATACTCAATCCAATGGCGTGCGATTACCCCGAAAAGCACCTTGCCGGTGTGGGTGTTGCGCTGAAACTTGTTCAGGCACTGTTCCAGTCTCGTAAACGGTACGACTCCGAATGGTATAAATACATAGACCTTGCCGCTCTCGGCACCGCCGCCGACATTGTCAAGCTTCGGGGAGAAAATCGCGTCATCGTGAAGTTCGGGTTCGAAACGATGGCTCAGACCTGTAATATCGGGCTGCGAAAGCTGATTGAAGCACAGGGATTGCAGGGCAAACGCCTCAATACTCGCGAAGTAGTCTTTCTCCTGGCTCCATGTATCAATGCGGCGGGACGACTGGGCGACTCGAGTCTGGGGGCACGACTACTTCTAACGCAAGATGCCGACGAAGCAACCGACTTGGCACGAATGCTCCTGACCGCCAACGACAAACGTCGAAAGCTCGATACTCACGTTCAAGATTCGGCTATAGCCTGGGTGGAACAGAATTGCCTTCCCGAAAGAGACTATGCCCTGGTTGCCGCTCACGAAAGCTGGCATATCGGCGTGGTAGGAATCTCGGCCTCGCGACTGGTCGAACGTTTCCATCGTCCGTCGTTCCTTTTCGCTCACGACAAGGACGGGACGGCTCGGGGCTCGGGACGAAGCATTCCCGGTCTTCATCTGCTCGAGGCCCTGGAAGAATGCTCGGACCTTCTGGAAAAATACGGTGGCCACGCAGCCGCGGCCGGTGCGACAATTATGTTGAGCAAACTGGAAGCATTCAGAGAACGATTCAATGACGTAGTCCGCCAGAAGCTCAAAGGCGACCCAATGCGTCCGCGGGTACACGCCGATGCCGAAGCGGAGATTGGTCAGCTCACTCCCAAGTTTCTCAACACAATAAAACGAATGGAGCCGTTTGGTCCGGGAAATATGCGTCCGGTACTTTTGTGCAGGGGCTTGCGCTCCCGCTATGCTCCCCGGATAGTCGGAAAGAAGCATCTGAAGATGACGGTTGCCGGGGACGGAATGGCGATGGACGCCATTGCGTTCAATTTTGGCAATCGAATGGATGAGATTTCAGCCGCCTCGGAATATTCGCTCGCCTTCTGTCTGGATCAGAATGATTATAAAGGCCGAATTTCTCTTCAGATGAAAGTGAAGGGATTTGAGGCGTCGTGAAGGCCGGCAAAAGGACTGTTCCGGAGTGGTGTTGATTTGGAGTAACTTCCGAGTGGCGGTTCATCCTGACGGGGGTGGGCGGTAGATCAATGTTCGAAACTTCAGTTGGCCCGAGTTGTTCGTTGCTTTTTCCCACCCAACCTTTGTACCAACGGCCACGGCCGGTTATGACGGAGTGTTCGATATGAAAATGTGGGATGGTAGATTTACCAAAGCTACCGATTCACTAATGGAAGAGATAAACCATTCTCTTCCTATTGACAAACTTTTCGCCGAGGAAGACATCGAGGGCAGCATTGCCTGGGCAGGTGCACTTCGCAAGACGGGAGCGATTTCCTCCGAAGACGCCGTTGCGATCACGGATGGTCTTCAACGGCTTCTCCGTAAAGCACGCGAAGGCAAACTAAAATTTGTCTCTTCGGACGAGGACATCCATATGGCTGTCGAGCGGTTGCTGGTGGAAGATATCGGTGAGGCGGGAGCGCGTCTGCATACGGGACGATCCCGAAACGATCAGGTCGCCACCGACTTCCGGTTGTATCTGATGCGTCGTCTACAGGTCACTCTTACGGAAGTGAATGATTTGCAGAAGATACTTCTGTCGCGCGCCGAATCCGATAGATCCTGTATCATATCGGGATATACTCACCTGCAGCAGGCGCAACCCGTAAGCCTATCCCACTATTGGCTCAGCTTTCTTTTCGCTCTGGAGCGTGACAAGATCCGGATACGAAATGCGATAAAAACGGCTGATGCCATGCCCCTTGGATCAGGAGCATTGGCCGGGAGCGGCTTTGATGTCGATCGTGAAGGTTTGGCCATGGACCTGGGGTTCTCACGCATCACGGAAAACAGCATGGACGGAGTAGCATCACGCGATTTCGTGCTCGAAGCTCTTTCGGCGATGGCATCATTGGGAATTCTGTTAAGCCGATACGCTGAAGATCTTATTCTCTGGTCTTCGCGCGAGTTTTCCTATGTGGAACTCGATGATGCGTGGTCGACCGGCTCGAGTATGATGCCACAAAAAAAAAATCCCGACTCGCTCGAACTTATCCGAAGCAAGGCGGGACGATTTCTGGGGAATTACACACGGTTCGCAGTTACACTCAAAGGCATCGGCCTCACCTACTACAAAGATCTTCAGGAGGACAAGGAGCCTTTCATCGACAGCGTGGGGCAGATGTCTCTGGTCCTTCGGGTGTTCGGTAAAGTAATAGAAACGCTCAGTGTCAATGTCGACCGGGTTGAGGAGATGCGCGACCCACTTCTCCTCGCAACCGATCTGGCGGATTATCTCTCTCGCAAAGGAGTGCCGTTCCGAATTGCGCATAAAGTGGTGGGCAAAATTGTGGGAGCATGCCTGAATGACGGGAAACGGCTGACCGATCTCACTCCCGAAGAACTTCGTGCATTCGACAACCACTTCGGGGACGACGCTGCCGAGGTACTCGATTGGGAAAGCTCCCTCAACAAGAGAAATGTCGCCGGCGGGACTGGTCCTGAAAGCGTTGAACGACAACTGGAGCAGGCACGCCAACTTGTTGACTGAAAGTCAGGATCGTCCAATTACCGTTCGTGGACAGACCATCTCCCCGGCTCTGTTTCTTGCCCCGATGGCGGGAGTGACCCATTCGGCGTTTCGACGGCTCCTTGCCGATTTTGGCGGGTATGGCGCACTATTTACGGAGATGCTGTCCGGGCCCGCGCTCCTTTCCGAAAACAACAAGACTTCACCGTACACGAAATATCGCCCAAGCGAAGGAAAACTGATCTACCAGTTGCTACTCAAAAGCGACGAGAATATTCCCGCCATAGTGGAGAAGCTTCGTGCACTTGCACCGTTTGCCGTCGATCTGAATCTCGGATGTCCCGCGCCAAAAATTCGCAAGCAGGCCGGAGGATCTGCGTTGTTTGCCGATTATGAACGTCTGGAACGCATTCTCGCGGCCCTTCGAGAAAGCTGGGACGGGATCCTGACAGTTAAATGCCGGCTCGGCGCCGATCTTCCCGGGTGGCGGGAAAGATTTGTACGCCGTCTGAAATGCTTTGAAAATACAGGCGTGGATCTCGTTTTTGTGCATCCTCGTTTTGCTGGAGAAAAGCTTCGTCGTCGATCCAGGTGGTCTCTGTTTCAGTGGATTTCGGAGCAAACAGCATTGCCGATTATCGCCAACGGAGATATCACCGGTCCCGATTCGGAAAACCTTCGGGCTGGAACGGAGGGGTTCATATCCGGCGTAATGATTGGACGGGCGGCAGTGGTGCGGCCGTGGCTTTTCAGACTGCTCTCCGAGCCGTCGAACCTGAAACCGGACTACCTGGAAATATGGGAACGCTACTATTCCTATGTCCTAGAGGATTTCCCTCCGGAGAAAGCGATCGGGCGCCTGAAGGAATTCGCCGCATATTATGCCCGGAACTTTTTCTTCGGTCACGAGCTGTATCGACGCGTGCAGGGCGCCTCAAGTATTCCGGAAATCCGCGCAGGTGCGGCGGAATTTCTTGCCGGTTACCCCAGGACAGTTGAAGTGCCGTCTATCGACGGTATCTAACCCAAGTTTCGCAACCGACTCACGGTCCCGCCCGGCGGGACTCAAGGCATCTCCCCGGATCTATGTTAGAGAAAAGTCTGCGAGATACAACTCATTCGTATGGAGCGGGATCCGGCTTCTATCTCAATGGAGATGAGATTCGCGACTCTCGGGATCTCATTGATCAGATTCGAATCCTCATTTCGTTATTCCCCCCGCACGCGGGGGTGAAGAGGATCTTTATTGATGAAATAACCGCCATCGAGAATTGGCAGAAGGCATTGAAACGGCTGGCCGACACCGACGAGATCTACGATGTTCTTATTGTCACAACCGGATCAAAGGCTACCGACCTTCGAAGGGGTACAGAACGACTTCCGGGAAGAAAGGGAAAGCTTGAGGATACATTGAGCTTCTCATGGATCTTATGTGTTTGGGTTCCGCAACGGCCTGGGATCACCAAAGAAAAATCGCGATTCGTAGAAAACCGGCAAAGTACCATTTCACTAATCTCCTCGCCGCGGTGTCCTGGGCTCCATCCCATCCGGATTCGGTATCTGAATTCCGATCACTTACTCCACAGTGTCAAGGCGCGTGGCTTGAGTGGGCAGTTGCTCAAGAACTCTGGCGAAGAGCCGCGGTTGCCGGCGAAGACTTCCCAGAGCGTATGTATTATTGGCAGGGAGGCGGACATGAACTTGATTTTGTGTTAGCCCAGGTTTCGCAATCAACTCACGGCATTCTGCGTAAGCTGTTGCACGATCTTAA
>CAYFVL010000105.1:2579-17442 GCA_964346405.1 uncultured Fibrobacterota bacterium | reverse complement strand
TTAACGGGTTAACGGGTTAACGGGTTAACGGGTTAACGGGTTAACGGGTTAACGGTTAACGGTTAACGGTTAACGGTTAACGGTTGACGGTTGACGGTTGACGGTTGACGGGAAATCTAATCCGTGATCCGGGTAGGGCCGCACTGCGATGCAATGAGCATAGGTTGCAGTGCGGTGAACAGATCCGCCGGGCAGGACGAAATGTCGAATATCCGAAGCCTGAGATAAAACCCCTGTTTCTATTTCTTCTTTTTTCTTTTGCGAAGTGTACCGGATACCCTGAGCCACACCAGGGGGATCAAGGCGTGCCAGACGCCGGTTCCGCAGTCGCCGCAGGCTCCTTCGGGGTATTCTTCGGTTGTGGCGGCAGTACTCGTCGAGTCTCGGGGATCCGGTTCATTACCCGGACCGCCCGGTTGGTTCCCCGGCAATGGCGCATCGCTCAGAGCGATGACACGAACCCAATCATGAGACTCGGCCGGATTTCCATGCATATCCTGTAGTATCGAATCCGCGGCAGGGATTATGCGGAAAGCGTGTGAGCTGTCGATTTCGGTTCCGCTATCCAGGCTGAATTCTACGAAATTCGGCCCAACAAGCATGCGCCGTACCGATTCCAGAACCTGTCCTTTCGGCACAAATGTATCGTTTCCACCGGTGACTCCCAGTTGTAAAAGTGCCGTGGGAGCCATTTCCAGGGTATCAACGCCGGTACTGCTTGCAGTGCCTGATGAATCGGCCGTGCCGAACCAATCGATTGTCTCAGTGAAGGCAATCCGAACAAGGAACCTGTCGGACAGCGAATCTACCGCGGAATACCAGATGATCGGGCCGACATTATCATCAGTTCGGAAACCGCTCATGTCGGCAAAACCGTCGAGCCCCCGGATGCTTAACAGAGGACGCCAGTCCGTTTGATGATCGGCCGGAAACAAACCGGTAAATTCATCAAAGAACAACTCAACAACATTGTTCGTTCCGGATACCATATTGTGCTCTGAAACAAGAAAGTCCACCCGATCCCCGTCACCGGGAAAATATGCCCGGGTTTTGATGTACAGAGAATCCGGGACAACACTTATCGGACGATCAAAACGCAAACGCACCCCATCGAGTAACCCGTTGCCGTCACGATCCATTGTTTCGGCTCCTGTAAGATGAGCACCCCAGCCTATTACATTTATTCTCTTGCTGACCGAAACAGGGGTACGGGCATCGACCTCGGCCTTCAAAATTCCCGCCGCATCACTTCTATGGTCAAGGTAGAGCGTAAAAGTCACCGAACTGTCATGTCCTTCGACCGTACCCAGTTGCGGGTCCAATGTCCAATGAGCCGGCCGCACTCGTTCAATCGGATTACCGTAGATGTCGACACTGTCGGTTTTTGCTTTATAGACAAGTGTACTGTCCTTGCTTTCCCCACTCAGCCTAATCCAGAGAGTGTCCTCAAGCAGAGCGCCGTCACCTGAATAGATCTCCATCCCCCCGGGCGGCCCCGGAAGTATAGAGAAACTCTCTGTAGTATCGTTAAACTCACTTCTCCCAAGTCCAATTGAAATGCGATGCTGGTCAACCGAATCAGGCAATGTGGGAACACGGAACAGAGAGAGTTCAAACTCGGCAACTCCGTCGATAAAATCCAGCTCAAACGGTTCTCCCAAACGGATCTCTTCGTGATCTTGCCACGAGTCAGTAGTGGTGACATAGGGCCAACGATCCAATTTCAGTTCTTCAGGCACTTGGGATAAATTCCTGACAACCACCGGAACCTTCAAACTCGCCGGAGGCTGAAACACGTCTTGTTCGGTACTCAGCCGGACGATCATACCCGCGGCATTACCAGCCTCCCAGTCTTGAGGTGCGGTGCGACTCTCGCCAGTATCCGTCACAAAAAAAAGATCCAGTCGATTCATCTGATGCACCAGAACCCGGACGGTATCGGTGAGAAGGACGGTATCCCGCAGGTACGCTACGGCGACGAATCCTGAATCCGAGGAATGGGCGGAAAGATTTCGCTTCCATTGTTTGTCGGCTGGATAAAGAACGTTTGGTCCCCCAACCAGCCAGATTGCCGAATCCGCATACCCGAGGAAATCGTCGTCGTCATTTCGCAAAACGGCATTGAGAGGCAGAGTATCTGTAGTCCCTATCAGATTGAAAACTTCATAAAATGGTGATGAAAAGCTGTCCAGCACGAGGTCGGCAAGCTCAATCGTGACTTTGGAAGGTCGTTCGGGAAGAACGTAAACCGATACCGAATCCGTCAGTTCTTCATCAAAACCATCGAGTTCTTCAGCGGAAATGGTGAGACGGACGATAATTGTGGCGCCACTCGTATTGATCGGTACCAAAGAGAATTGCGGATCATCCGGGTTGTGAGACGTGCTTTCCAGAAGGCTGTCCGGGTTGGCCTTCCATCGAAATTTCAGAAGGTCCTGGATATCATAAAGGTCAACCGTGTCCTCCGCTTCATCCAGAATAACTGCCTGAAAGACGGCACGACTACCTCCGTATACGGTATCTCCGGGAGAAGCGATACCGATCGTATAGGTGTTTCCCTGCTCAGCCCAGAGTTTCGCGCTCCCCAGGAGCAGCATTACCGTTACAAAAAACCTGAAATTCACCATACTCTGCAACAACTTCACTCCTCCTTACCGACATACAAATCCATCATGAGAAGCATGCGGCATTTTGTTTCCACAACGAAAACGTTTCGTACTGCCATAAACTACAATGTTGCGAAGGTTTACCGCTATCAATTCACCAGGGCTAGCCCAAGTTTCGCAATCAACTCACGGCATTATGCGTAAGCTGTTGCACGATCTTAACTGCGAAACTTGGGCTAGTGAGCCGCCGCCCAGTTATCGCCAACCCCGACGTCCACCTTGAGCGGAATATCCAGGGCGTACGCCCCACTCATTCTGTACATAACCCAGTCTCGGAATTCCGTGACCCGAGCGTGCGGTACCTCGAACACAAGTTCGTCGTGAACCTGAAGAACCATTGCGGCGCCGGGATACTCGCACGGCATTTCCCGCCCTATCTGAACCATCGCAATCTTGATAATATCCGCCGCGCTTCCTTGTACGGGTGTATTGACGGCGATTCGCTCCGCGGCTTCCCTGATCTGACGACTCTTGGCCGAAATTTCGGGCAAATAGCGTCGCCTACCCAGCAATGTCTCACTATACCCGAGTTCTCGAGATTTCTCGATGCTTTGGTCCATGAACTGTTTTATGGTCGGGAACTGTTCAAAATAGGTATCGATGAATTGACGTGCCTCTTTGAAGCCAATTTTCAACTGCCGGGACAGGTTTATAGGTCCCATGCCGTACATCAAGCCGAAATTAATCGTTTTGGCCGCCCGTCGCATTTCCGGCTGCACGAATTCGGGGTGTACTTTGTATATCGCGGAGGCTGTCTGAGTATGAATATCCATATCGTTGCGAAATGCCTCGAGCAGCAGTTCGTCCTGGGAGAGATGCGCCAGAATTCGTAACTCGATTTGCGAGTAGTCGGCGGAAACCAGTGCATTTCCCGGAGCCGCCATGAACGCCTCTCGTATTCGTCGGCCGTCATCGGTTCGAATAGGTATGTTCTGGAGATTCGGGTTGGTACACGACAAGCGACCGGTTGCCGCAATGGTTTGGTTGAACGATGAATGTATTCTCCCACTTTCAGTTAGAATCTGCACCGGAAGGGCATCGATATAGGTTGAAAGCAGCTTCTGGACTTCACGATATGAAAGAAGTCGTTCGGCAATCGGATGAAGATCGACCAGTTTCTCCAGGGCATCGACATTTGTCGACAGTCCGGTCTTTGTTCGCCTGGATTTTGGGAGCGCCAGTTTCGTGAACAGTATCTCCGCGATCTGTTTCGGAGAATTGAGGTTGAACTCCCCTCCCGCAATTCCGTAGATTTCGGCTGAAATACCTTCAAGCCGACCGGTATACTCCACCGACATGCGGTTAAGCAGTTCACAGTCTACCGCGACGCCGTGAAACTCCATCTCCCCCAAAACGGACACCAGCGGCATCTCAATCTTCTCGAAAAGCTCAATGAGTTCTCGCTCCTCCAAAATTGGCTGAAGCACCTCTCTGAGGCGCAAGGGAATGACCGCATCCTCTCCCGCATACCGAGCGGCTTCGGCAACCGGAACCTCCGAGAACAACTTCTGCTTTTTACCCGTTCCGATCAGTTTCTCAATTGGAATGATCCTAATGTTCAGCCATTTTTCGGCGAGTGCCTCCATTCCATATTGCCGTTTCCCCGGCTCGATCAAGTACGCGGCGACCATGGTATCGAATTGAATCCCCCGCAATATGATATCACACCCTTTGAAGACTTGATAATCATACTTCAGATTTTGCCCGATTTTTGCGATCTCGACGTTCTCCAGGACGGGACGAAGTTTCTCCAACACCGCGTCACGTTCAAGGTTGCTCGCCGGCTCGGTATGGCCGACCGGCACATACCAGGCTCGACCGGAATCAACGGCGAGTGAGATTCCGACCAAATCGGCACATCGGGGTTCGGTGCTCGTTGTTTCGGTGTCGATGGAAACAAAGCCATGCTCCCGAATCGTTTCGATAATGCCGTCCAATTCCTCCAGACGGACAACCAAGGTGATCTTGAATTCGGTTTCAACACGGTTTTCAAAAAGACGATGCTTGAGAAATGTAGAGAAATTCAGTTCTTGAAATTTCCCAAGACAGGCCAGTTTGTCCGGTTCACGTGTGACAAAAGAATCGAGTTCAACTGCAATATCGATGTCGGTCTTCAATTTGACCAGTTTGCTGCTCAACTCGAGGGTCGCACGGTTTTCGACAATTTTCTTTCGGAGCTTATCGTTGGACAATTTAGAGGGATTTACCAGCAAATCTTCGACGGAATCGACTTCGGCCAGAATTTTCACCGCCGTTTTCGGTCCGACACCGGGCACTCCGGGGATGTTATCGGAGGTATCACCCGTGAGCGCAAGAAAATCCATGATTCTTTCCGGGGGTACGCCCATCTTCTTCTCAACCATTTCCGGAGTGATACGAATGAAACCTCCACCGGTTTCCGGTGAAAGCATATCAACACCGTTACCCACCAACTGCATCAGGTCTTTGTCCCTGGTAACCAGAGTAACCCTGTATCCCTCACGGACCGCGCGCAGCGTAAGATACGCCAACAAATCGTCGGCTTCCAGACCGTTTTGTCGCAACACAGGTATGTTGAACCGCTCAACCATGTCCAGAATCATCGGCATCTGGGTTTTCATGTCGTCGGGCATTTCCGACCGATTCGCTTTATACTGCTCGAAAAACTCCTGTCGAAACGACGGTGTTGGACTGTCGAAAACCGCCGCAAGATACGGGCATTGGTATTCATCCAATAAATGCAAAATTGTGTTCGTGAACCCATACACCGCCCCGGTAGGAACTCCCTCCGAGCTACTCAACGGCGTGCGAATCATTGCATAAAATGCTCTATATGCCAACGCATGTCCGTCGAGAAGATACAAATGCTTTTCAGACATCAATTTCCTTTTCTTTTTCTCAAAACCTCTGCAACACACCGACTGTCCTGGCCGGCCCAAGTTTCGCAATCAACTCACGGCATTCTGCGTAAGCTGTTGCTCGCTCTCGACTGCGAAACCTGGGCTAGAACTCATCCGGGATGCGTCTTATAGCCGGCGGACTCTATGGCATTTACCACTTCGGCCACGTTAAAGTCGCCTTTTATCCGCGCGGATTTCCCAGTCAGGTCCACAGTCACTTCCCTTACACCTTCCACACCGTCGATAGCTTCACGCACGTTACCCGCACAGTGATTGCAAGTCATGCCTTCCACTCTGATGACCGTTTCATCTCCGGCGGTTTCGATCACACTTGTACGTCGAAACGGAGCTGTAAAAACCCGCCAAACCCCCGGCATCCATTTCCGGATGAGAGAAAGGAGTAATAGTATGAGGAATACGAGAGAAAAGGCAAAAGTCGTATAGTTGAATGCGTCGTGTTCATGAAAATGCAGTGCATGGCTGAAATCCGTTGCGGCATAGAGCATGTTGAGCACTAATCCACTCAACACCGCACCGATCGATATGACCGCCAGGTATACCGCTAAAATCCGCTTTCCCAGAACATTGCCCACGAGGGTGATTGTTGCCGCGTTCGTCGCGGGACCGACCGCGAGAAATACGAAAGCCGCACCCGGAGAAAGGCCTTTGAGCATGAGTGCTCCGGCAATCGGTATCGACGCGGTTGCGCAGACATACAGAGGAATCCCACCGACAATCATGATCAGCATTTCCAGCAGGTTGTTTCCGATATAGCGGGTGAAAAAATCGACCGGCAAAAAGAAGGTAATTGCCCCCGAAATGATTATACCTACCACGAGCTGAACCGAAATATCGTCCAGAAACTCGCCGTAGGCATACCTGATCAGACTTTTCACTTTCCCCGAAATTGAGGCCGGTATCGGCCGCTCAACCGCACAGGTATTCCCTCCAAATCCCTTTGCCCCGGACGGCTCCGCCTGTTTTGAGACACCTGTCAGATTTGCCGCTATTCCACCGACTACTCCCATTAGCAATGCCGCAAGCGGTCGAAATACGGCAAAGACGGGGCCAAGAAGTCCATAGGTCGCGATAATTGAATCCACTCCCGTCTGAGGGGTGGAAATCAAAAAGGAGACTGTCGCTCCTTGTGATGCCTTACTCCGCCTCAGCGAGAGAGCGGTAGGAACAACCCCACATGAGCAGAGCGGCAGCGGAACGCCAAGAATCGCGGCTTTCAGAACCGAACCGAAACTACTCGCTCCCAAATGCCTGCTGATCATCTCTTTGCTGACCAGAACATGCAATAATCCGGCAAAAGTCAACCCCAGAAGCAGATATGGCGCCATATCCAGAAAAGTCGTCCATACGGATTGAAGAAAACCGAGAATGATATTCATTATGAGCCCCCGTGGCTATCCCTGATGGGAAGAATCTGATTTTTTTTGCTTAGCCCAAGTTTCGTGAGAAAATGCAAATTTATTTCTACGCGAACCCTTAACCGGCCGTATCAACCAATTCACTATGAACAAAATCGAAATATATTATTGAGATTCGGCAGAAGCCCTTCAGAATAGTACGCCGCGGCGGTAGAAACTATTTCCGGGTCTGAGGCCCGGCTCCCCGCGCCCGCGGGGAGGAGTGATCGGAAAGAGGGGTTCAAGATGATTGGGAGAGTTGTCAAAATATATGTTACCTGGTCGGCCATATGGGGAGATTTGTAAAATGAGAGTACCTTGGCTTTTCACAGCCTGCACACGCATTCTGTTTTAATTTAACCCAGGTTTCGCAGTCGAGAACGAGCAGTATGCGTAAGATGTTGTGCCTGCCCGGAAGAAGGGCAAAAATCTGTAGCTGATTTTTTTAAACCTGATATTATCCCGGAAGGGAGTTCTAAAATGCCTATCTATGAATACAAGTGCCGTTCCTGTGACAAAAAGTTCGAAGAACTCGTAGCGCGAAGCTGTGAAGATCAAACGATTGTCTGCCCGAATTGCTCCTCAACTCAAACCGAGAAGCAGCTCTCGGTGTTTGCGGGACACATGGGCGGAAATACCTCGCAGTTGGCCTGTCCTTCAGCAGGAAGTTGCGCCGGGGCTTCGTCGGGGTGCGGAGGCGGTACGTGTCCCATGGCGGGCTAACCCAGTTTTCACAGCCGAGAACCGCCGTACCGAGCGGAGCGTTGGATATCCGTCCGCGGCCGTGAAAATGCCCGATAGAAAACATCACCTCGGTTGAGAACGTCAAAAGTGCAATCAGAGAACGAAAATTGATCATCACTCCAAAATTGTACCCAGAGACGGTATTTATGCGCTATAATTCTGATAGGCATTGGCAATTTGCCGAGACCGAATGCGACAACCGGGGAGTAGTTCATGTACGGCCGAGTCTCACTGATTTTAACATTCCTGTTCTGTCTCTATTCTGCGAGCGCCGGGTCAAATTCCGCGGAAATCACCGCCAAGCTCTATGGACCGGTCGCTCATCTGTACGCGCTCAGCGATACCGAAGGTTCTGCGGCACTTGAAAAGAATCGCACATTGATACCGCTCAGAAAAGCCCGGGCCACCTTTATTGTAACGGTGCTCTGCGAGCCTGTCGAAGGAAAAACAGCACGTGATATCGACAGAACAGCGATCGAGAAAACCGGCGCTACAATTACCGGCGCCTCCCGTTCATACCTTCGAGTAGAAATAGCTGTTGAGAATCTCGATGAACTGGCGGCACATGCGGAAATCTCCCGCATCCATGCCCCACTCCTTCCCGAAGCCACATCATACGGGACGGGCGAAAACGTTGCGGAGGCAGTCGAACTGACCGGAGCGGCGCAATACCAGCAGGCGGGTTTCGACGGATCCGGTATCGATATCGCGGTTGTGGATTTCGGATTTCAGGGACTCACCGAGGCGATGGACAGTAATGAAATCCTGGCTGTCGAGAAATGGGATTTTTCCGATTCCGGGCTTGAAACCGAAAGCAAGCACGGCACCGGCATTGCCGAAGTGGTGGCCGACATTGCGCCGGGGGCAACGATACATTGTCTTAAAGTCAGCGACCTGCTGGACCTGGAGAATGCCGCGGCGTATTGCCGAACAAACGGTATACGACTGGCAAATGCCTCACTTTCATTTACAGGATACAGTTATTACGACGGTACAGGACCGGTAAACGAAATAATTGATGACTCCAGAAAGAAAGACGGTGTTTTCTGGACGGTTGCCGCAGGAAATAAAGCAGAAACCCACTGGAGGGGTGTCTGGACGGACTCGGATCGGGATTACCGCCAGGATTTTGAGAAAAGCCCGAATCGTCTGAAACTGCAAAATCCCGGACGACACCCCTCAATAATCCTTAATTGGAATCAATACGACACTCGAGCCTTTTTTATGACTGATTTTGATTTGTTCGTGTACGATGAAAACGACAGTTTAGTGGCGAGTAGTGAAATGCGTCAGCATCGGACCGCCTTTCCTCTTGAGAATGTGTCGTGGGATAATGAAGTAGAAGATGCAACCTGTTATATCGAGATCAGGCTGATCAGCTCCTGGAAAAATCCCGCCGGACTTGACCTGACACTCTTTGTAAAAGACATTCAACTTGACGAAAAAGTACCGGGATCGAGCATGGCGGATCCTGCCTCGGCGGCCGGAGCTTTTACGGTCGGGGCGGTGGAAGCTGCCGTCTGGGAGAGTGACACCATTGCGATAAGGAATTATTCGAGTCATGGTCCCACGAATGACGGTCGCCTGAAACCGGATATTGTTGCGCCCGATGGGATGGCGAACTGGTCCTACGGCACCATATCGGGGACTTCGGCATCTTCGCCGGTCGTGGCCGGCCTTGCCGCGATTCTTCTTCAGGAAAACAACGCACTTTCGGCCGACAACCTGACCGACAAATTTGTTTCGGCCGCCATTGATATGGGTCCGGTTGGGTTGGATTCCCTTTCGGGAGCGGGAAAGGTGAGATTGCTTACGGCGACAGGCATTTCCGGGCGACGGAACTTAAAAAACATGGGCATCTCACAACAAAACACAAAAGGCGATTACCGGCGATATGATCTTCGGGGTGCGAGGATTGCAGAGTCAAGCCGTACAGCCCTGCCAACAGGTGTTTACATCCGGCAAGCAGACAAAGGCCAACGAAAGCTGATACGGGAACTCACGATTTGCCGGTAGTAACAGCGGAATCGGTGCACTTGAGAAATGTCGAAAAAAGCAATCCGGCTACAAGGGCAAACAGTGCGAACTCTTTGAGCTTCATGCGTTCTCCTTCTTGTGGTACTGAGAGGATATGCGGCCCATGGCGATTTTCATTCATGACGATTACTTAACCGCCAGGCATAAGGTTCTCAATATATATAACGGACAAGACTGCTCGCTCAGCTTATCCAAATTTGTCCGCATAAGGCATCTGAAAAACCGGGAAAGAACAAGCTGCCTGGTTACGAAAAAATACTGACCGGAATAGGGTGTTAGAGCACCATTGCGTGCAAAATTCTACAAAAACCTTTGTCCCAAATCCGACAACCGGCTCACGGGTTGACTTTCTTAGGCATTCCCTTACATATTTCTGCTGTAGTCTCACGGGTATATCGGTCGAAATCCGACACGGCCGTTCGATAATTGGCGACTTGCTTTGACGGATGACCGGATGCACCGGCAAGGGGCGAATTAGCCCAGGTTTCGCAGCCGAGAACCGCCGTGCCGAGCGGAGCGTTGCATTGCGCTGCACAGCGGTGTCGAAGTGAGCTTGCCGAAATGTCGAAATGAACACGCGAATTGGGCCTTGAAACGGACAGGCACTAAACAGGAAAACGAAGGGAGTCGGGAATGGAAGCAAAAAAAGAAAAAACAGCAGTCGTCACGGGAGCTTCGGGCGGTATCGGGAAAGCCGTGGCGGAGCAGTTCGCGAAAGATGGGGTGAACCTGGTCATCGCTGCACGAAGGCTCAACGTGCTGCAGTCGCTGTCGGAAGAGTGGTCTGATCGCTTCGGAATATCGGTAGCCGTACACCAGTGCGATCTGAGCGTTCCCGGGGCGGCGAATGAGCTTGCCGAGACAATTCTTTCCAACTCCCCGGACATCGATTTCCTGGTGAACAATGCCGGATATGGATCTTTCGGGTTGTTCGCGGAATCCGATCTGGAAAATGAGCTTTCCATGATGACGATCAACATGGCAGCCCTCACGGTTCTTACCAAAAAGCTTCTCCCGTCGATTCTTGAACGTAAGGGAAAAATAATGAACCTTGGAAGTACCGCGTCATTCCAACCGGGGCCCTATATGGCCGTGTACTATGCCACGAAAGCATACGTGCTGTCATTCTCAGAGGCCGTGGCTTCGGAGCTGGAAGGTACCGGCGTTACCGTAACCACCCTCTGCCCCGGTCCGACAAAGTCCGGCTTTCAGGAGACGGCGTCAATGAACGACTCCGGTTTGGTCAAGGGACGCACAATACCGACCGCCGATCAAGTCGGGCGGGCGGGGTACAAGGCGATGATGGCGGGGAAACGGGTGTATATTCATGGCGTGATGAACACGATTATGGCGGAATCGACTCGGTTTTTTCCGCGGAAAATGGTAACCTCGGTTGTGAAGAGCATGAGCAAACCCAAATAGTGTCGGATTGTGGTCTGTACTATCGTGCGGGAGAAGACTGGGTCGATCAGGAGCGCTTGAAACCACGGTATCCCGCGGAATCACCTGTACCTGATTTGTACTATTTTCCGGCAC
Organism: uncultured Fibrobacterota bacterium; assembly: GCA_964346405.1. Lineage (GTDB taxonomy): Bacteria > Fibrobacterota > Chitinivibrionia > Chitinivibrionales > CAYFVL01 > CAYFVL01. The sequence continues at coordinate 6,165 of CAYFVL010000105.1, read as the reverse complement.
TGAAGTGCCGGGTATCATTGATACGGGATTGAGAAGCGGGTGGGATTTGTTATCTGAAACCGAAGCGGAGATCGGGGATTGAGTCGTAGATTTCTCCCGCGAAGTCGGTTTCAGTGTCGGGTTCGATACCGTTTCCCCAAGTGCTGCCGTCGGGTAAGGAAACCCGCGAGTAGGTAACGGAACACAGGCCGCCTTCGGGGGTTCTAATCTGCTTTCGGTACGAGCCGTGGTCGACACTGCGTGTCCCAAGAATTGTGACCGGTACGGATTGGCCGGAGCGGATGCCCCAGCAAAGCGCTTCGGCGGCAACACGGGTCCTTTCATTGATTCGTATCCGAATTTCGGCCAGCCCCTGGGCCGAGGATACAAAACCGACGGTCGTCTTTCTTTCCGTTATAACCGCACCCAATCGTCCATCATGGAATCTTCGCCGATATTTGACGGTTTGATGATCACCGCCGCGAGGAAATACTTCGGCAATATCCAATGCCTCAATAATGTTCTTGCCGGAAAGATCACGCAAATCGAGGATAACTACATCATTGTCGGCGACTTCCCGCAGAGCATTTTCCATTTCCCCGCTCGTTCCGCTGCTGTCCTGAGAATCATTTGTTATCGCGGTAACACGGATGTAGTGCGTTCCATTGCTGATCTTTTTGCGGAAAACTGTTTTCGGGGGATAGGAGCGCAATGTCACATCGATGAATGCTTTCCTCCCCCCCACTTCCGTGAAAAACACTTTTTTAGAACTGCCGGACGATTGTGATATCAGTTTTCCTACCACATCGGAAGGTTGCCCCCGGAGGGCTACGGTATCGATTGCCGTTATGGTGTCGCCTTGTTCAATGATCTCCACGGTAGTATCGCGGATCAACGTGTCGCGGAAAACGAGAGAACCGGCCGAGGCGCACACAATGGTATCTCGGAAAATTAACGTATCGAAGGTGCTGAACTCGAGCGTGTCCCGAATCACGAGAGTATCGGCCGAGAGGCATTCGAACGTATCCCGGATCGAGAAGACCTTCACATTGGTATCGGGGGACCCAACCGCCGAACCTCTGAGAATGCCTGTCACCACGTAGCCTGAAGCGGCCGAGTCCAGAAGTACTCCCAGATCCCTGCCGGGGATTGACGGAGCCGAAGGAACGGTATCGGTATCCTCGAGTATCGAGTCCGACGGGGCGGTGGAAAGATAATAGGTCCCCTTATCATTTACTTGATTGTAAATATCCGTGAGAGAATCGTGGTCGTAAGGCTCGGAGGGCACCCGCAACTGATCATAAAACCACTTCTGCAGCGTCTCGTATCCAAACTGGAACTCTTTGATTTCCTCAAAGGATACCGGCTCTTCGCATCCGAGCGCGAACAGAGCCGTGGTAAGGATACCAAGTACCGGAATCCTCCAGCCCTTTTTCACCACAACGACGGATTCCTTCATACTGTGATACCCAACTGCTCAAGTGAATCGATAAACCAGGTCGGCATCGTTTTCAGCTCCGACCGATCGTTATTGCTCCAGGTGACGAAAGCAGTATCTGTACCGGCTCCTTTTCCGCACGCGATATCGAATTCCGCATCTCCGATAAACAAAGATTCGTTTGCTTCGGCATTTAGAAGTTCGAGTGCTTTCTGAGCGGGAGCCGGATCCGGTTTGTGTTTTTCGGTCATTTCCGGGGTGACCAGGACATCGAAGTATTCCCGTATGCCGGTTTTATTCAGATACAATTCCAGCGACTCCATTCTTCGCGACGTTACGACCGCCAGGGTTTTTCCCTTTGATTTCAGAAGTTTCAGGCCGTTTCCCACCGTTTCGAAAAGCCGAAGATAGTCTGGGTAGATCGTTATCTGGTATTTCATGTGCGCATCCTGGATTTCAGCCGCACGATTATCGGACAGCCGACCCAGATATAGCTCAAGTTGGGCCCGCAACGGCAACCCAATATTGCCTACTACCTGCTTCCGTTCGACATCGAATCCACCGAACTTTTTGCATGAATAGCGAAAGCATCGATAGATCAGTTCGGTGGTATCAATGAGGGTACCGTCCGCATCAAAAAGATAATATTCGTAGTCCTTCATCGCTTATCCCCGTTGTTTCCTCTTCGCACCGACACACGACATGAGAAGATACTATCCGGCGGCTTGGGCGAGGTCGAGGGCGGGACGTATTTTTTAAAAAGTGAACAGAAAAGCCAAGGAAAAACCATGATCAGGATTATAGATTACAACGCCGGCAACCTCACTTCGGTTAAACGGGCGCTGGATTATCTGGGGATACCCTGCGAGATTACTCCCGATGCCGAAAAAATCGTTTCGGCCGAGAGGGTGATTTTCCCCGGTGTCGGCCATGCCGGCTCCGCGGTAGATACAATGAAAGAGCGCGGCCTGGATTCCGCTCTTCGCGAGGCGTTTCAAAAGGGCACGCCGATTCTGGGCATTTGCCTCGGTACGCAGATCATCCTGTCCCACTCCGAGGAAGGTGACACCGATTGCCTGGGTCTCATTCCGGGGCGTGTTCGTCGTTTTTCTCTCACTGACCCGAATCTCAAAATTCCGCACATGGGGTGGAATGAAATCAAAATCGAAAAGAATCATCCGGTTCTGGCCGGCATCGAGTCCGGCGACGAATTCTATTTTGTACACTCATATTTTCCTTCTCCGGATTCCAGTGAACACGTGTTGGCAACGGCCGAATACGAAACGCGATTTACCGCGGCATTGGGCTCCAAAAACCTTATCGCTACTCAGTTTCATCCGGAGAAAAGCGGCCGTGTGGGGCTGGGAATTCTTCGTGACTTCGCGAAATGGGATGGTACCTTATGCTGAGTAAAAGACTAATATCCTGCCTCGATGTCCGAGACGGCAAACTGGCAAAGAGCATCAAATTCGTGGATACGAAAGATATCGGCGATCCCGTACAGAAGGCGAAGCTGTATTACGAAGAAGGGCTCGATGAACTGGTGATGTACGATATTACCGCTTCGAGCGATAAACGGGATATCATGATCGACGTAGTCAGCGATGTCGCATCTCAAGTGTTCATTCCTTTTTCGGTCGGCGGCGGTCTGCGCACGGTCGAGGATTGCAGTCGTGTTCTGCTTGCAGGTGCCGAGAAGATAAATGTCAACAGTGCCGCGGTAAAGAATCCCACACTGATCTCCGAATGCTCCAAGGCGTTTGGTGCTCAGTGTGTTGTCCTGTCAATGGACGTACGAGCGGTAGATCCGCATGAAGGAATCCCATCCGGTTATGAGATCGTGATAAACGGTGGTCGTACCCCGATGGGAATAGATGCTGTCGAGTGGGCCCGACGGGGCGAAGAGCTTGGGGCCGGAGAACTGGTGGTCAATTCAATCGATGCCGACGGGACAAAGGCCGGGTACGAACTCAACCTCACCCGCTCCATCGCTGAATCGGTAACCATCCCGGTAATCGCTTCGGGCGGCGGTGGTAAACCCGAACACCTGTACGACATTCTTACAGACGGCAAGGCGGATGCGGCACTGGTTGCGTCGATTCTTCACTATGGCGAATACACGATTGCGGAGCTGAAGAAGTATCTGGCCGATCGCGGACTGCCTATTCG
>CAYFVL010000105.1:0-2479 GCA_964346405.1 uncultured Fibrobacterota bacterium | reverse complement strand
CTATTCCTTTTTGCGCGGAAACCGGCCATAGGTCCAGGCAAACTCCGCCACCATTCCCATACGGCTCTCGTCGAACATATCCCAGGTAAACCGCCAGTCCCAGTTCCCGTGGCCCGTCCCCGGTGTGTTGAACCGGTGCGATTCGTCCAGCCCGAGAATATCCTGCAGGGGCACGATGCACATTTCGGCGCAGGAAGAATAGGCCATACGAAGGAACCTTTCGAGAAACTGGTCGTCTCCGCTGCCCATGTATACGCGAACCAGATGCTTTTCGCGATCGCCGAGAGACTTGTACCAGCCTACGGATGTATTGTTGTCGTGTGTCCCGGTATAAACCAGACTTCGTTGCTCATAATTGTGTGGAAGGTATGGGTTGTCCGGGTTGTCGTCGAACGCAAATTGCAGGACTTTCATTCCCGGAATTTTTGCATTGTCGCGCAGAATCCAGACATCTTCGGTAATCATTCCGAGATCTTCAGCGATGAGAGGAAGCTCACCAAAGTCTTTTTCCAGAGAACGGAAAAAGGTCATACCGGGTCCTTTTTCCCACTTCCCATTCTCGGCCGTCGTACTTCCCGAGGGAACGGCCCAGTACGACTCAAATCCGCGAAAGTGGTCTATTCGTACCATGTCGACCATATCCAGAGCCGCCCGCATCCGTGCTTTCCACCATGCGTATCCGTCTTTTTTCATTCGTCCCCATCGAAACAGCGGATTTCCCCAGAGCTGACCGGTCGCGCTGAAATAGTCCGGCGGTACCCCGGCCACACGGCTGGGTTGGCCTCTTGAATCGAGTTCGAAAAGCTCGGGCGATCCCCAGATATCGGCGCTGTCCAAAGCGACATAGTACGGAATGTCTCCTACAATCCTGATCCCACGTTCTTCGGCATGCGCTTTCAGCCGCGCCCACTGAGAAAAGAACAGAAACTGTACGAACTGATGATAGCGAACGCGCTCGGAAATTTGGGGACGAATTTCTTCGATAGCTTCTTCCTTGTGCAGGCGAAGCTCCCTGGGCCATTCAAACCACGGACGGCCCTCAAAATGCTCTTTGAGCGCCATGAAAAGGGAATATGTATCCAGCCACCATTTGTGGGCTTCAATGAATTTTTCGAACTCTTTGGAGGATTTGGTTCGCGCAAATGCGATTTCAAATAACCGATGTTTTTCGATCCTGACTTCGTCGAACGAGGCACGATACTCGTTGAACCGAGGGTAATTATCCAGATCGCTTTGTACCAGCATCCCGTCCTCGAGCAATTTCCGGGGCGAGATGAGCACCGGGTTGCCCGCAAACGAGCTGAGGCACTGATACGGGGAATTCCCGTATCCGGTCGGGCCCAGGGGGCATAACTGCCAGAGCGTATGGTTGAACCGAGCAAGCGCATCCACCCATCGGAATGCATTATCGCCCAGATCTCCGACCCCGAATGGTGATGGAAGTGAGGTTGGATGCAGAAATACCCCGCACGATCTTTGGATTTTCATAGCGCTCCTCTTGAAAAGAATTCAGGTTCAGGATAGCAAAAATAATTTCACCGACGACTGTGAGGGCCGGAGAGCTTCCGCGGGAAGCTTTTAGCAAATTTCGGCCCAATTCCTTGAGGGGTCTCCCGGAGACGGAGCTGCACGGCGGGAGAAACCTTTTCCAACAGCAGTTTAACCCAGGTTTCGCAATCGACTCACGGCATTACGCGTAAGCTGTTGGTTTTCATTTTTAAAGGTATGGACGATCCGGTTGTTCGAATGTATTTTTATAGACTGGAAACTTTGCGGAGGACTAGCATAATTGGTAATGCAGCGGTCTTGAAAACCGCCGCCTTCGGGCTTGGGGGTTCGAGTCCCTCGTCCTCCGCCACTCACAAAAGGGCACTTTTGTAAGTCATTGCAAAAGGTGCCCTTCTTGCATGTAAGCCATTGATTTTCCTGATGTTTTACTTCCCTCGTTAGTGCTCGTTAGAACCCGTTGAAACCAGTCCAACCTCAACGGACTTGTAGCAAATTTGTAGCACTGGGCCTACCTTATCTGTAACAGAATATTCCATTTACCGTGCTACCGTTGAGGATTTTTATGGCTAGCTAGCCCAAGTTTCGCAACCAACTCACGGCATTCTGCGTAAGCTGTTGCACGATCTCGGCTGCGAAACTTGGGCTAGGTGAGCCGGAAAATCACTCGCAATGGTGTGTTACCCCGAGGCTTATTATGTGCGCTACAAGGATATTGCTGAAATGATAAAGAAGCTCGAAGCTGTGGTGGGTAACACTGGTCAGCATAAAAGAACCCCATCTCGGGCGTGGGACTGTACACTGGGACTGTTCACTATAAGCTTAAAAACCCCAGGTATAGAGGCCTGCAACACTATGCAGGTGAAAATGCCCATCGCCCTGACCTCGCACTGCTTTGATATCCCCCGTATAATTTAGTGAGCCGGACCCCAAAAAGTGGACAGCCCCTTAAGGTAGTTTTAGTTGTCAGATG
>CAYFVL010000104.1:0-17644 GCA_964346405.1 uncultured Fibrobacterota bacterium | reverse complement strand
ATTTTTCTAAGTTAAGATCGTGCAACAGCTTACGCAGAATGCCGTGAGTTGGTTGGGAAACTTGGGTTAAGGCTAATGAGTACCGGCAGATACCTGCGACGGGCAGGTTCAAACACGAAAAAGAGAGTAGCGTCAAAGCTGGTGAGGCTTCGTTTAATATATCCCCGATTTAAGAAATTCCTGGAAGGGCATGAATCGCTGCGGCAGATCTGCAAGGATCATCTTGTCGGCGATTACACCATGCCTCCTTCACTTGCGTTACCGATTATCGCGGCGCTGACTCCGGACGATGTCGAGGTTGGGCTCACCGACGATAATGTCGGCCAAACGGTCAACTACGACGAAAAAACTGAACTGGTGGCGATTAGTGCGTTTACTCCACAAGCACAAAGAGCCTATGAGATCGCCGACGAATTTCGCAAGAGAGGCACCAAAGTTATTCTTGGCGGCATTCACCCGACCGGCCGCCCGCAAGAAGCTCTGGAGCATGCAGATGCGGTATGCGTGGGTGAGGTCGAGTTGGTATGGAATACAATCCTCAAGGATCTTCGAGACGATTCCCTGCAGCCGATCTATCACGACGACACGCCGGTTCCGTTCAGCAGTATACCGGTTCCCAAAAGGGAGATTTTCCCGCGAGAGAAATACACCTGGGATGCCCATCTGGTAATGACCACCCGTGGGTGCCCAGTCCGCTGTGAGGGATGCCCTATTCCCAACAAAGAGGGATATCGTCTTCGGTATCGTCCCGTGGATGATGTGGTTGAGGATATTCGCAAGATGCCGTATCGGGAGTTTTATATTACCGACGACACCATCATGATACCCAGCCGAAAGGCCAAACGATACGTACTCGATCTAATGGAGCGAACGGCCGAACTCGATGTCAGTATCTTTCTTGCATCAACCATGATGATGTACCAGGATCCCGAGTTCTATAAAAGTCTCGCTGCCGGTGGGGCAACTTCAATGTACACAGTTTTCGGGTTCGATCGGTTTTCTCGAGCACTTTTCTCAAAGAACTGTTCGCGGGAGGTCTGGCAACAGGGAATCGATCTTGTCAGAATGAATGAAGACGCCGGCATACATTTCTTCGCTTCCTACGGCATCGGCTTCGATGATCACGATCCGGGGGTTTTCGATCGAGTCCTGGAGTTTTCACGCCAATCCGGAATTGATTGTGCGGAATTTTTTATCCACACTCCATTTCCCGGAACTCCATTTGGCGAAAAATGTGAGAAGGAAAACAGAATCCTCCATCGCAACTATCACTACTGGAATACCGGCAACGTCGTTTTTCGTCCGGCCCAGATGACGGAAGATCAGTTGCTCGAGGGTTTTCTTCATTGCTGGCACGAATTCTATCGTGCCGGAAAGCCCGCCCACACGATTCGTTCGTTTGATGTCCAGGAACATGCGGTCGGCGGATCGGACATGGAATCCTCCAAATAGTTCTCTCAACCCGATTTCGGCAATCGACTCACGGAGTTCTGCGTAAGCCGGCGCGCGATTCACACTGTACACCCGTCCCGCACCGCGGGAGACTCAAGGTATCTCCCCGGATACCCCTGCGCTTTTTCCAAGTCAATCTCGCACAACATCTCTTTGCGGAGAGAAGATACGCTAAACGGGTGGGTTGGTCATCTAAACCTATCGGGCTCAATTGATTCGAATTTGCGTACAATCCTCTTTTCCGAGATCGGAAACAACGTTTTCACCTCCTGTTGGGCAAACAGGGAGATGGACAATTCTTCCAGCATTCTTCCAAGTTCACAAATCGTATCCGTATTTTTCCCGTTTCGATTCAGTGATTCGATTTCCTGTCGGTATTTCCGCTCGATTTTGATGCGATCCAGGTAAGTAGCAGGGCTCTGAAGGGCTCGTTGAATTCTGAACCCATAAGCTTTCAGATAACGGGGATAATTCAGAAACCGCTCGAAATCGGTATCCTCCCGGTATAGCTCCTGGAAATAGTCGTCGAGACCCGCTCTGAGTTCATCGATAAGCTGTTTTGACGTGTTACGGTGGGCGTGGCGGGAGAGGAGTGACAGGCACTCTTTGTGCAACCGAACAGACTCGTCTATCGTATCAATCGCTCGCCGGCCCAGCCGAACCAGACGGCTTCGTGCGGTTTCCACCAGACGGTTGAATTCTACTTCATTCCGCGGAAGCTCCTTTCCGGGGCGGGTAGCCCATTTCGTCATTGAAGAGACCAGGTTTTCACGAAGGGGATCCGACCCGCCGATCGGCGCGAAGAAAAGTTTCAGAGGTTTTGAAAACTGGATTTCTTTCACAGCCCAGGCCAGTTCTATCGCCACGACTGTCTCCAACAGTTTTCGCACGCCGCATCGGTGTTCACCCTCTGCTTGCTCCAGCGACGTGAAAAGGCTGAGGTCGATTCGATTTTCTCGCACCCGAAGTCCGGGCCAGGCGGTCAGAGGGTATCCGGATTCTCTGGTTGAAATTTCGAGATTTTCGGGGATTTCACCGAAACTCCATTGCGTAATATCCCTCTTTTCGTACTCCTGAAATACTTTCTTCCAGCGCTCGGGCAACTTTGCCGCCCCCGGTGCGGTACGAGCCCTGAGTTCGTCGATACAGCGGCCCGATCGGACCACCGCCCCTTTATTATCTACCAATTCGATTCGGAGCTTGAGGTGTGCCGGCACTTTTTCTTCGCGGAACAGCTCGGGAGAGACTGAAACCCCGAATACCTGATCGATAGTTTCCGAAAGAGCGGCCGAGAACGATTTCGGAGAATAGGTAAGCGCCTCGGAAGCGCGCTGAGCCGTTTGGTCTAACGGTGCCAGCTTTTTTCGATATTCTTTCGGCAGTGACGACAGAAGAGCGCGTGCTTTCTCTATCCAGAGTGGCGGAATTGTCCATTCAAGAGCATCGGCATCGATATGGGGAAATACCGTCTCCGGAATGATGACCGTAATACCGTCCTCTTCGCTACCGGGCGCAAAGGCATATCGCAGACGAAACGGTTCGCCGCCGAGTTCAAGGTCGGCCGGATAGCGTTGCACTGCTTCCGGAATGCCGGCGGCAAGAACATCTCGCTCGGTCATTCGAAGAAAGGAATCGTTTCCCTCATCACGGATCACTCTATTGAGGTCGTGAATTGAAGTGACCGTCGGAATCCTTTTCTTGTAGAATTCATACAGAACCTCTTCGTCGACGAGAATCTCTCTTGAGCGCAGTTTCGCCTGAGTTTTCTGAATGCGATCAATCAATCGGGTATTCTGTTTGAAGAAGCGGTGATGGGTCTTGAGTTCCCGCTCAATAAGACCCCGACGAATGAACAGGTCGTTGGCTTCGTCAGGATTGATTGAACCATGGTTCACACGTCGACCTTCTATAATGGGCAGCCCGAATGCGACCACGGTTTCGGTCGAGAGTACCGTTCCGGTTTCCGGATCAAATCGGGGGTCTGCATGACGACGACGGCATACGTGTGGAGCGACCTCTTCGATCCATTCAGGGGAGATTTCCCCTACGCTCCTTCCGTACACCCGGGATGTTTCCACCACCTCGTGACACATAATCCAGGACGGCTTGGCGCGAAAAAGAGCCGAGCCGGGAAAAATCCACAATGTTCGACCCCGAGGTGCGCGGTAGTGGCCTTCTTCGGTTCGCTTCGCAATGTTTGCGGCAAGGCCGGTAAGAATGGCCTTGTGAACAGATTCGTAATCGGCGTTCCGCGTATTCTCGGAAAACCCTTTGTGGGATTTCAGTATTCGGTTTATCTGATCATGAACATCGTGCCATTCCCGCATTCGCACGTACGATAAATAGTTTTCCTTGCAGAAACGGCGCATTTTGTTTTGTGTTTTCAGAGTCTTCCACTCGGATTGAAAAGTATCCCACATCTTGAGATAAGCTGGGAAATCCGACTTTGGATCGGAAAACCGCTTGTGTGCGGCATCCGCTTTCTCGGTTTCTTCCGGTGGCCGCTGACGTGGATCGACTATCGAAAGGCCCGCCGCAATTATTTTGACTTCTCGCAATGCGCCCTGTTTCTGAGCTTCGAGGATCATTGCGGCGACGTGTGGATCGAGGGGGAGTGTGGCCATTTTTTTGCCCAGCGGTTTCAGAGTCCCGTTTTTTGTAATGGCTCCCAATTCTCTCAATTGGGCATAGGCATCTTTTACCGCACGTGGTTGAGGAGCCTGGAGAAAAGGGAATTCTTCAATCGGTCCCCAGCCGAGAACGGCAAGCTGCAGGATAACTCCCGCAAGATTTGACCGCTGGATTTCGGGGGTGGTAAACGACTCACGTGCTTCGTAGTCGTCCTCCGCATACAATCTAATACAGATGCCGTTTTGCACTCGGCCGCATCGTCCTTTGCGTTGATCGGCAGCGGCTTTCGAGATCTCCTCAACCGGAAGGCGGGTTGTCCGTAAGGCCGGTGCGTAGCGGTGGATGCGTGCGAGTCCGGTATCTATCACGAAGCGTATGCCGGGAACGGTGATCGATGTTTCGGCAACATTTGTGGCGACGACGATTTTTCGTCCCGCCGTGGGTGAAAAGATTCGGTTCTGTCGCGATTGAGGAAGTCGACCGAACAGCGGCAGAATGGTAGTCCCGCCAAGCGTGCGCCCCTCAAGTTTTTCGCACGTTTCCATAATATCCCGCTCCGTCGGCATAAATATCAGTAGATCGCCGCCGTCTTCGGTTTCCGACAGAAGAGTGGCCGCATCCACCGCCGAATCGACATAATTTGCGGATTCGGGGTCTTCCGGAGGCAGATACCAGACATCGACAGGATAGAGTCGGCCGGAAACCTCTATAATGGGGGCATCGCCGAACGCTTTCGAAAACATTGTCGTATCTATAGTCGCCGAGGATATTATGAGCTTGAGGTTGGGGCGTTTGGGAAGCAGATTATGCAGGTATCCCAGAAGAAAATCTATATTGAGACTTCGCTCATGAGCTTCATCGATAATGATAACCGAGTATTTTTTCAGCAAGGGATCCGAACGGATCTCGGTAAGAAGAATGCCGTCGGTCATATAGACGATGTTGGTATCCGGACCGAGACATTCGTCGAAGCGGATCCGATATCCGACCTGGGTCCCCAATGCGCATTCGGATTCCTGGGCAACTCGTCGGGCGAGGGAGGTCGCGGCAATCCGTCTCGGTTGCGTAACCCCGATTGTGCCCCGAATGCCGGCACAGCGACAGATTCGGGGAAGTCTTGTCGATTTCCCGGATCCTGTTTCTCCGGCAATCACGATCACCTGAGTACGATTGAGGGTATTGCCGATCTCGGGTGACTTGTCGTCGATCGGAAGCCGTAAAAGGCGTGATCCGTATGGCTTGGCGAGTTTCGTGTGGTGGTCCGACATTGTTATGAAAATAACTCCAGGCACAATTTCTTTGTAGATTTTGAGTCGGGAAAAGATGATGGTGACTGCAAATGGTGCGAATTGTGCTTGTAGATGACCGAACACCGTAGTTTAGTAAGTTACAATATGTCTCGTATCATTCGGATTTGTTGCTCAAATGTTGTTGGCTGAATGTTGTGGTTGAGATGAAATTCTCAGGCTCCGAAATGTGCGAGAGTCGGCCGGGAAAAAAGCCTTGCCACGAACAAAACGGCGATGATAGAATAATGTCAATATGAGAACGTATATTCTTGTAAGGGCACCATATATATGGCACGAAAACTCCAAATAGTTGTGGTCGACGATGAGGTCATGATAACCGATCTCATTGAAAGCTTCTTACGCCTGTCGTCGAAGGATGCCGATGTGCATTGTTTCAACGACCCGGTGCGTGCAAAGGAGTTTCTCTCTTCTCATACCACGGATGTCCTGATAACCGACTACAAAATGCCTGTTGTCGATGGTATACAGCTCATAGAGGCATCGCCACCCGAAACAAAAAAAATCATGATCTCCGGATATGTGTCCGAAATTGCGGAAGGGATGCTCGAGAAACTGGATGCGGTATTCTTCGAGAAGCCGGTTCCCATGAAAAAACTGGGCGAGTTAATCGAAAATGAGGAACGCAGGATAAAAAACTGATGTATCCTCAAACGTTCTTTGTCTATGTGACCGCAGCCAATTCCGACGAAGCCCGGCGAATCGCGAGAACCGTCGTTAGGGAGCGACTGGCGGCATGTGCCAATATCCTTGATTCCGTGGATTCGGTGTTCTGGTGGGAGGACGAAATCCAGCAGAGTTCCGAAGCGGCCCTCGTCCTGAAGACCTCGGCTGAACGAGCCGACGAACTGACGAGTCGTATAAAGTCGTTGCATTCCTACGAATGCCCCTGTATCGTTTTTCTTCCGATCAAAAAGGGATTTCCGGAATATCTTGCCTGGATATCCAAATCCTGCCGGCCACAGTAATCGGAGCAAGGAGCGCTTCGCTTTTTCCCCCGGGCATTGTAATCTCGAATGCCTGCTCAACGTATCCAGTTCTCCTTTATCTTTTCCACTGACTGACTGTTTCACCGTGAAATTGATTCTGGTCGATTGAATTCGGCATTTTCGTTTTCCTGCGAAATCCCCGGTAATGTATCTTTCTTTGATTATCCTGATTCACCGATGGTCCTTGGACGGAGGAGACCGGCACGGCCTTCGCATGTGAAATGGATCGACAGTTTCTTTTTTTCTATTATAATAGAATAGGGTACTATGAAGACACAGGGATTGACCGAAGGATCAGAGTTGGGTGGTTTCACGGTTACTCGTACCGAAGCCGTACCTGAGCAGCGTTCGGAAGCAACGATATTCACTCACGAAAAGACCGGAGCGCGTGTCCTTCATTTGTTCAATGAAGATCCGAACAATCTATTCTGCGTGGCTTTCCGGACACCGGTGTATAATAACACGGGTGTACCGCACATTCTTGAACACTCCGTGCTTTCAGGATCGCGCAAGTTCCCTCTGAAAGATCCGTTCAAGGAATTGCTGAAAGGATCTCTTCAGACTTTTCTCAATGCCATGACCTACCCGGATAAAACAATCTATCCGGTTTCGAGCCAGGTCGAAGTAGATTTCTTCAATCTGGTCGACGTATATTGTGATGCCGTTTTTCACCCGATCCTTTCGGAAGAAACATTCCTCCAGGAAGGCTGGCATTTCGAGATGGACAGTCCGTCGGGACCGGCGGGCATAAAGGGGATCGTATATAATGAAATGAAAGGCGTCTTTTCGGATTTCCGCAGCCATGTGGCACGAAAATCAATTTCCGCCTTGTTGCCGGACACGACCTATTTCTATGAAAGCGGCGGCGAGCCCGAGCACATTCCAGAGTTGACCTACGAGGATTTCAAGGAATTTCACCGCCGATACTATCATCCCTCCAATTCGTATGTGTTTCTGTACGGAAACATCCCGTCGGAGAAGACGCTCTCGTTTTTACATGATAACTATCTTGAAGAATTCGACCGTCTGGATGTCGACGCAGAGATTACTCCACAGCCCCGGTGGTCCAAGCCACGAAAGATTGAAATTATGGCTCCCGGAGGCAAGGACGTGGACGGTACCGCGTCCGTGGTCGTGAGCTGGATCCTCGGGGATACCGTTGATGCGGAAGGCACACTGGCGGGAAAAATCCTTTCCCATTACCTCCTGGGAACCGAAGGCTCTCCGCTTCGGCGAGCGCTTATTGATTCGGGCCTTGGTGAAGATCTGGACGACGCTTCGGGGTTCGAAGGTGATCTGCGCCACAATCTTTTTTCGGCCGGTCTTCGAAAAGCAAAGCCGGAAAATGCCGACAAAATTGAGCGTTTGGTACTGGATGTCATGACGGAGCTGGCCGGGGGAGGAATCGATGAAGAACTTCTCGAGGGATCGATACGTCAGATTGAATTTCGTCTTCGGGAAATCACCGATGCCGGCAGTTTTCCACATAGTCTCATGCTTGCCGAGAGAAGTTATCGATCGTGGATATATGGTGGAGACCCTCTGGCCCAGGTGCGATTTGAGGAGGTAATCGGCAGAATAAAGAAGGCCAAAGCCGGCGGAATACAATATTTCGCGGACAAAATCAACGAGGATTTCGTGAGGAATCCACATCGTTTGCTCTCCGTTACGATCGCTTCGGCCGAAGAAGGAAAACGATTGGAAAGTCTGAGTGAAAAGCAGGCCCAAAGGCTGACCGCCGATTTTACCGAAAAGGACTTTGCTCAAGGCTACGAAATCACCAAACACCTTTTCGAGTATCAGAGCAAATTGCCTTCGGCCCAACAGCTCGCTTCATTGCCGAGGCTTCATAAGAAAGATCTTCCGACTCAAAACCAATTGGTTGAAACCGATGTCGGCCGGTTGGGTGACGTTTCTTACTATTCGCATCCATTGTTCACCGCCGGTATTGCGTACGTGGATTTGAGTTTTGATCTGAGCACGGTTCCGTTCGATCTCTTGCCGTATCTCTCTATCTACTACGACGTACTCACCCGGTGCGGTGCCGGAGACTACGATTTTCGGAAAATGGCAACCCGCATTTCCCTGGGAACCGGTGGAATAGGCTCTTCATCGGTATGCGCAACTATGACCGGAACCGAAGACGACCTTCTTTTTCGCGGATTCCTTCACGGGAAAGTGTTGCACGATCGAATCGACAATCTGTTCGAAGTGTTCGAGGACATTTTGCTTCGTCCGCACCTTGACGAACAGAAGTTAGTTAAAGATGTTCTGTTCGAAATGCGTAACGACATGAACGCGTCCATTGTGCGGAGCGGACATTCGTTTGCGAGCGAACGCGCCGGGTCAAAACTCGTTCGATCGCGGTATATCGGAGAGATCATGGACGGGGTTACACAGTTGAGATTCCTCAACGGGATCGTACGGAATGGAGATATCGGCCAGGTATGCCGAAATCTTCGGCGTCTGCATGAAATCGTGGTGGATGGGGGTACTGTAACAGCTTCCATTACAACCGACAAGCCCGACCCGGTTCTCGAGCGGATCGGTACTCTTGTCGGCAGGTTGCCAAAGCACGGGCGTGCAGTTGCGGAAATTCCATTCTCTCCGCGTGTCGGATCCGCGGCAACGGCTATTGAGATTAATTCATCCGTGAACTATGTCGCAAAAGTGTGGCGGGTTCTTCCGCTACGGCCTGAGGCAGTCGGGACGTTCCGATTGCTGGCCCGGAGCCTCTCAACCGGATATCTTTGGGAGAAAGTACGGGTCGAGGGGGGCGCGTACGGAGGCATGGCGTCATCCTCCGGCGCACATCCGCTGTTCACCTGTGCATCATACCGAGACCCAAATGTCTCGTCTACCCTTGAGCATTTTGAGAAAGGGTTGAGAATCGTTGCGGAAAAACTGCCTGTCGATGAGGTTGACCAGAGCATTATCGGCGCGGTCGGAAAGATCGACAGTCCACGTACACCACATGCAAAAGGTCTGGGCGAAAGCATTGCTAGAATGAGTGGTCGAAGTCCGGAATTCCGGCAGCAAATGCGTGAAGCCGTCCTGGGGGCAACTCCCGAATCCCTGGCGCAAACCGCACAATCCCTGCTGGAAACACAGGATATGGTAACCGTGGTTATCGGCAATAGTGCGGCATTTGATAAGGCCGAAAAGGAAGGTGTTACGTGGTCGCGTGAAGAGCTTCTGCGGGAAACTGAAAAGTAGCGCCTGTCCGAAAATACCCCGAAACGGACACTGATCCCGCCAGGCTTTTTCGTAAGGCAAGATCGTGCAACAGCTTACGTCCCGAACGGCGGGACCGTGAGTTAATTGCGAATCCTGGGCTAAGGAGTCGTGCGGAGTTTACCTCCGTATTCCCGGACTTGAAAAGAAAAGGGAGACCTTTTGGGTCTCCCTTTCCCTACCATAACAGCTTCGCTCTAACTAAACTAACAGGAGTGCACTTACGCGGTCAGATCGACAGAGTCATCCGTGGCGCCGCTTTGTGAATCCCGTTGCTCCGCCAACTGCGCATCCGCTTCACGTTGCTCGCGCGCCTGTTCGGTGGCTTCCTCGTCGCGGGTCTGTCGCGTCTGCTGAGAGGAACGTGCCGCCATGTGTTCCGTGCCACCAACACCTTCGATCGACATACGCCCTTCCTTTTCTAGTGAGGAAACCTGCATTTCTCCCTATTCTTTGTATCGGAAGGATGTCCTTAAAACTTTAGCGAATACTTGAAAAAGAAAGACAAGATGCTGTTCGGGCTGGATTCCGTCGGGATGACTCGACAAACGCCGTATTCGCAAACCTTTTCCGCGATTGCCCTTCTGATTCGAGTATATTGTATTTTCATTACTGAAATGGCGGATAACAGCTTACGCAGAATGCCGTGAGTTGATTGCGAAACCTGGGTTAAGACCGTGTTTATTCCCGAGCCACTGCAGCGGCCATATCCCTGATCTGATCAAGAGTAAAAAGGGGAACAGCATGCGGCACACCGACCTTAAAATGGAAAGAGTATAGAATGCCCGATAACGCTATAATTGAAAAAGCAAAAAGCTACATTGAAAACGAAGAGAACGAAATTTTCCGTCGCGAAATAGAGGAACTCCTCGAGGCAGAAAATATGGATGAACTTCGTGATCGCTTTTACACCGATCTTGAATTTGGGACCGGAGGACTGCGAGGGGTAATCGGCGGCGGGTCAAACCGAATGAATGCGTACAATGTTCGTCGGTCGACGCAAGGGCTGGCAAACTACATCCTCAAGTCCGCCCAAACCGCTTCCCCGTCCGTCGTTATCGCCTTTGACAACCGCCATTTTTCCGACGTATTCGCAATGGAAGCGGCGATGGTGCTCTGTGGTAACGGCATTAAGACATTTCTTTTCAGCAGCTTACGCCCAACACCGCAGTTGTCTTTTACCGTCCGCCTGCTTCGGGCAACCGCCGGAATCGTGGTGACAGCCAGTCATAACCCGGCCGAGTACAACGGGTACAAAGTATACTGGACCGATGGGGGGCAAATCGTGCCACCTCACGACAATGGTATTGTGACCGAAGCTCGTGCGGTGAAAGAGGTCAAAGCCGTCGATGCTGAAACCGCCCGGCAACGGAAACTTCTTGAGTTCCTCGGATCGGATGCGGACGACGAATTCATCAAAATGGTGAAGAGACGTATTGTCCGCCCGGCGCTGCTCAAAGAAAAAGGAAAAGATGTCCGGGTCGTTTATACTCCGCTTCATGGGGCGGGAAGCGTTCCTGTTTCCCGAGCCCTGACGGAACTTGGGGTCGAAGTTGCTTTCGTTGAGGAGCAGAAGGAGCCTGACGGAGATTTTCCCACTGCAAAATACCCCAATCCGGAGGAACCCGAGGCAATGAGCATGGCACTCGAACTTGGTAAACAAGTAGGGGCGGATCTTGTTCTGGGAACCGACCCGGACGCCGATCGACTTGGTATTGCGGTGCCTGAGGAGGACGGATTCCGACTTGTTTCAGGTAACCAACTGGGAGCATTACTTGCCGACTACATTTTCTCCGGGCAGGCTGAGACGGGAACGCTTCCCGAAAAGCCCGCTTTTGTAAAAACAATTGTAACCACCGAACTTCAACGCCGCATTGCGGAGAACTATGGTGCTCAGTGTTTCGATACCCTTACCGGGTTTAAATACATTGGCGAGAAGATTCGGGAATTCGAGTCGGCCGCCGAGGGGCCGACCTACGTTTTTGGCGGGGAGGAAAGTTATGGGTATCTTGCCGGAACCGAGGTTCGCGACAAGGATGCCGTGGGTTCGGCAGTACTGACTGTCGAAATGGCACTGTATCATCGCGGTCACGGAAGAACTGTTTTGGACGCTCTCAATTCGATTTATCAAAAATACGGTTATTTCGAAGAGATTCTGCTTTCTCGGTACTTTAAGGGAGAAAAGGGATTTCACATCATGAATTCACTCATGGAAGAGCTTCGTGCCGAAACGCCGAAACAGCTTGGCGGGCAGGTGATTACGATGGTAAAGGATTATCGAGAAGGGATCGTTGTTGAGCCGGTCGGAAACCGGAAAACCAAGCTCCAGGGGTTTCCTTCATCGAATGTACTCCAATTCATACTGGAGAGTGGGGACATTGTAACGGCTCGCCCCTCGGGAACCGAGCCCAAGATAAAGTTCTATGCCTCCTGTGGTGGTAGTCCGAACGAAGATCTCGAATCGTCTCGGAAAAAGGTTCATGCGCGTATATCCGCTATTAGTGACGAACTCAAGACATTGGTAGACAGGTAAAACAGATGCCTCGTAAAAAGCCCGATGACCAATCCGATGTAAAACAAAACCCGTCCGAGTCACCGGCGGCTAATTCGGATCCATTTGTTGGGAGGCGTGTCGGGAATTGCGACGTACTCGAGAAGATCTGTGAGGGCGGTACCGCCTACGTCTACACAGCGTATAACGTCCGATTTGAGCTGCAGAGGGTTCTCAAAATACTGAAACCCTCGCTCAATGATGAAGAAGATTTTTATGCGCGCTTTCGCCAGGAAGCGCAGTTGACCGCAAGGCTCGACCATCAGAATATCTTGCGGGTTTTCGATACCGGGGAGGTCGATGGATACTTCTATATCGAGATGGAACACATCCCCGGAGAAACTCTTCGTACCTACCAGGGGCGCAATCCACGCATCAGTGAACGTGAGGTCCTTCATTTCACCTCTCAGATAGCCAGAGCTCTCGACTATGCTCACAATATCAAAATAGAAGCACCCAATAAACAGATGATTGCCGGCATTCTGCATCGTGACCTGAAACCCGAGAATATAATGGTGCTGCCGGATAAAACGGTCAAGATAATGGATTTTGGCGCAGCCAAGCCGCTTAACATTACCTCAAATACAATGCAGGGAATGATAGTGGGAACATTCCACTATATGTCTCCGGAACAGATAGATGGGCGTCCGCTTGACGCACGAAGTGATTTTTTCTCCCTCGGCATTGTGATATATGAGCTTCTTACGGGGCAGAAGCCTTTTACGGGCGCAAATCTTACTTCCCTTATCGAGAAAATCAAAGCCGGTCGGTATCTTAAGCCCTCCCGGGCTCGGCCGGCGATCACCCCCATGACTGAAGAGCTGATCGAGAAATTGTTGGCCAGGGATCCGGATCATCGGTTTAGAACCGCCGGAGAAATTGTAGAGAGCACTCAGATTTCTCTTCAGGCATTCAATTCGTGGGGAGCCGGAAAAAACGTCCGGGTGCCTTTCTCCTTAAAAAGGTTATTCCCAACACTTTCACTTACCTTTTCCGTCATTGCGCTCATACTTTCCACTTACGCGGTCCTTCGCACTCATGGGGGAGGAAACGGGAATGTAGCGTTCCCTCAGGAGAGTGCAATATCTCTTCTTGATCGGGCGCGGGATCTGGAGCAAAAAGAACAATGGCAGGAAGCTGTGGAGATGTATGGGCTGATACCGTCAATCAAGGAGGGGGGAGTTGCGAATGAATACCTTGAAGCGCAGATCCGACTTGCCAGGATCTATTTCAAACATCTGAATCAGTTCACCAAAGCGCGCTCTGTTCTTGAGAAGATAAGAATGACGTTTTCCGATCCCGCAATCGATGCGTTTCTTGGGCAGATCTACTTTCGATTGGCGCTATACAACGAGGCTCGTGACCGTCTGGATGTCGCGATGCGGTCCAGGAAAGGATCGGTTATGCCGCAGACGGACGAATTTCGCCGGGAGATGTTCTACTACTATGCCGCCGCACTGGACCGGCAGTACACGTATGTCGACAGGGATCCCCGGGTTCTCGTGGAAGCAATCAAAGCCTGGGATTATTATCTTGATTTCTCCGCCTGTGATGAAGCCGACGGAGATGAGGACTGTAAATACGGGCGCGAGCGACGTACCGAACTCGCCGAAATAGACGACGCCCAGAAACGCAAATGAACCTCTTTTAACCCGACTTCTAATTAGTGCTTGTCCGAAAAGTCCCTAAAACGGACGCTGAGCCTGTCGAAGCGCCCGTTTTAGGCTGAAATCGCCGGTTTGCTTCATCAATCCGAGCGAAAACAGGACTTTTCGGACGGACACTAATTAAGGAGCCTTTGGGAGTCCGAGATGCTACTGCTCCCCAAGGCGCTCGATATCTGATTTGATCTCTTTGAACGATTCAAGCAATGCGGAAATTTCTTCGGCTTCGGGACCTATGGTTTTGGAGAACTCAGATATTTCGCGATCAAGCTCACCCACACGATTTCGTATTTCCTCGATCGCGGTTTTATAGGGGGCGCGTACGTGTTCTTTGAGTGTACTCATAATGACTTGAGTTTTTTCCCGAAGCGTGTCCAGATACATCCGTACCGCTTCGGACACCCAATGAGAGGCAGTTGGTGTCATTGCTTCCCGCAGCCGTTCTCGTCGGGACCCGGTACTCTCGAGCATCTTGAGTAGTCCCGGTCGATGGCCGGGAAGAGCAACCTGATCGGCGAGAGGGGGGAGGAATACTTCGATGTCGCGCAGTATGGCCGACCGGCCGGCCATAAGTTCATTTTCTTCCGAATTGTGGTGAGGATTCTCGAGCGCAATGGGAAGGGACGTCTGTAGCCGTTCGAACTCTCGAACGTGCACCGATGCCGCTTTTCGAATTGGTCGTTGGATATCCGAGGCGAGTTCGGCACACCCTCCGGTCAGTGATTCTCGAGTGTAACGTTCAATCGAATCGATAACGACTTCGGCATACTTTCGATCACACGGCCCGCCCTCGAGCAGTACTTCGAGGTGCTCCCGAATACGCGTTCCAAGGTCTTCTTTGAGGCTGCTTCCGCGCTTTGTGAGATGATCGAATAATGCATCTGCTTCAATGTCGAGCAGGCGAATCTCTTTTTTCAACTGGTCGGATATTTTTTTCTCCGCATCGGTCAGCTTCATTCTTTCTTCACGCGCAGTTTCCAGCGGTTCAATGAGTTCTCTATGGCGGGAGGCGAGAAGACTGTGAATTTGTGTTACCGCATATCTTAGCTTTTGGTCAATTGCACCGGACAAAGCGAAGTATTTCTCATTTCGTATAAAATCGATAATGTGGCTTTCGACATTGTCGATACCGCTTTTCTTTCTTGCTATTTCATTGGCGCTTTTTTTTGCAGCCGCAATCGCCGAAACCGTAAAGAATGGAATTGTCCCGTCGTATTGGAGTTCCGAAGACAGAACCCCTTGTACGAAAGTTATTGTTTGGTCAATTTCCTCTTTGGAAAGGAGGTCGACTTTGTTGAAAACAAAGAAGATCTCGGGCACTTGTGTCTGAACTTGTCTTAGGAAGTCAACTTCTATTTCGGTGATGGGGAGGTCCGCGGAGAGTAGAAATATGGCCGCGTCACAGTTGGTCAACAATTCCAGTGAAGTTTTCGTGTTATGACGATGAGTCGAGCCGAATCCGGGAGTGTCGATCAGCACCGTTCCGTGGTGGAGCAGGCGACTGTCGCACTCCACGATCACCCGGGAAACACCTTTGCTGTTGCCCGGATTACTCTCCTCGGCAACGTATCGTATGAGAAGTTCCCGAATGCTTTTCACCGATGACTTCGCGGATTCTTCGGGCCGGTCGTGCCCGAAACGGACCGTGCAACGAGTGGCTGCACCGTAGCGAATCTCAGTGGGCACGGACGTAATCGGAAGCACGGAAACGGGGAGGATGGAGGTGCCTAAAAGAGCGTTTATGAAGGTACTTTTGCCGCGGTTGAACTGTCCGAGGACGGCCAGTCGAAGCGTTCCGTGGGCGAGGCGCTCGCGAAGATCCTCCAGTTGATCGCAATATTGGAGATAACCGCCGGACGTAGGCAGCTTTTTACACGCGGTCAGTGCTTTTCGGACGATTTCATCGACAAACACGCCTTCAGATTCGCTCATAGGTTAACTTGTCGGTTTGGTTTCTGAGTTGCCAACTGTATGTTTCGGTAGGGCCGACTGCCCATGCCCTGCGTAGAACTCAACAAAATACAACGTGCAGATGGAGCGGCGGAGCGGATAACGCGAGAATCCGGCTCAACGCATTCTGCGCCTGAGAACAGCCGCAAGAGTTTTTCGCATTGAAAGTATACCCGCCATCTCAAGGGTTGCCCAGACAAAAAGAAGTGAAGGGACGCCCGTTGAAATGCCAATCAGGAAATTGCGCAAGGTGACGCTCAATTCCGGACCGTACACGGTATAGAAATAATGCCGCAGGCCAAGGGCAACCGCGGCGCCTGCGACCGAGACTATTATTGTTCCGGCCAGTCTGCCGGCCACGCCTCGAGCGTTTTCGTTGTTGTTTCGTATACTCCACACTCCGTAGACTACAAAGAACTGTAAAATCATGGAAATGGACGACGACAACCCGATTCCCTCTATGCCCATTCGAGGAACCAGCACTATATAAAGCGGAAGGGTGACAATGACGGCGCCGGAGCTTATCAGCATGGGAAACACCGTGTTTCTGCGCGAGTAATAGAGCCGATTTGAGACAAGAGATCCGGCAAAGAAGAATGCACCAATCAGGTAGTAGCGCAGAACCCCGGCGGTCATTTCCGTTGACTCAGCCGAAAAAGCCCCGCGTTGCAGCAAGACGGTTACGACTTCATTGGCCAGAACACCCATGACCATCGCGCTCGGTATTACGATTCCCCCAATTTTTGAGAGTAAGTCATTTATGATATCACCGGCGCGTTTGATCTGCCCTTCGACAATAAGTTGGGAAATAAAGGGATAGGTTCCCGCGGCCACGGCTTGCCCGAATACTCGTGTGAGTGTCAGCATTATTTTGGATGCATAATTCAGGCTTGAAAGAGCGCCCTCTCCTTCGGGGGCGTATGAACCGAACAAACGGAAGAATATGTCATTGGAAAAGGCCATGCTTACGCCGAGAACCAGGGGGATAGTGGCCAAAACATATTGATGCAAAGACTTGTCGGAGAGGTTTATGTATGGGCGAAATCGCATCCCGACCCGGAGAGCGCCGGGGATTTGTACGACCACGCAACCGACAAATGACCCTGCAAGAACACCCCACGCAAACCCCTCGATTTTTAACCTGTCATAGAGAAGAAGACCACCCATTATGATGCCCAGGTTGTAGATCAGAGGCGTCAATGCGGGAAGGAGGAAACGTTTGCCCGCGTACTGAGCCCCAGTCAGCATGCCGCCCCAGAAGAAAAACAGTTGGGCGGGAAGAATGATTCTTGTCAATCGGACGGTAATTCCGAACACCCGGGGTGATTCGGGATTGTTAATCACGGGCCCGGCAAGGCGAGCAACCGCCGATGGTGTGAACAACATGGAAAGAATGATAAAGACTATAAATGTGATTGTGCCCAGGGTCATCACATTCGAGAAAAAACGCCATCCTTCTTCTTCTTCCCCCTCGGCAATGTATCGCTGGAACATCGGAATAAATGTGATCGAGAGTACACTTCCGGCAAGGAAATGGTTAACAAGTTCGGGCAGCAGGAACGCATACGTGTACGCATCCGCGTAGAAAGAGGTTCCTGCAAGTTTGGCAAGGACGAGGTCGCGAAGCAGACCCAGGGCCTGGCTGAGAACATTGGATGCGGCCATGATAAGGGCGGCCAGAGACATCGCACGCAACAGTCCCTGTCGAGATTTCCCCGGTATATTGTGAGTATTCATTCCTCTTTTCAGTATCCCTTTCCCAGCCGGTAAAAATATAACTACTGGCTAACCGGAAACCTGCTCGAGCCCAAGTTTCGCAGCCGAGAACCGCCGTACCGCGCTGCACTGAGCGGTGTCGAAGTGAGC
>CAYFVL010000103.1:0-17839 GCA_964346405.1 uncultured Fibrobacterota bacterium | reverse complement strand
CAATGAATCGCGCGCCGGCTTACGCAGAATGCCGTGAGTTGGTTGCGAAACTTGGGTTAGTTTCCGGAAACGACGACCGAGTACCGAATGCCCATGGATTCGAGAACGTAAACACCGCTGCGCAGATCGCGGTAGTTCGTGCCGGGAGTGACCCGATCGATCATTCGTCCCCGAACGCCATAGATGGTAACCGATCTATCCGATCCCCCCGGGAATACAAGTCGCTTTCCCACCAGACGGAACGATATATTCCCGTTAGAGTCTGCAAGAGGCGTTTTTGCGGATCGGTTTCGTGTCGAAATCCCAAAATTATCGGCGCATTGTCCTTCACCAAACGTATGGAAGACCCCGTCTTCGGGATAGAGCCAGTGTATTCCCGCGGCGTCTACCGTTTCGAAAAAGTACTCCCGACAATCGTCCGATTTGGGCACTCGAGCCAGATATAAGCCTCTGCCCGGGCTGCCCAGATATGGTTTCATCTCGTAACTGCTTCCGTCCACGTTCAGAAGTACGGTTTGTGGCGCCGCACCGGACGAAGAATAATAGTTCACAAAGAAATCAACCGAATCACCGGTGTTGATCGCATTGTGACTCCCCCCCGCAGCCAACGGATGAGTGGCGGCGCGTGAGGCGCCACCGAAATCCTGCGTGTAGTAGCGATCATTGCCGTCTTCAGCCATTCCTACTCCGATATCTGAGTAAGTGCCGTTCATGATATTCTTTCGATGACCGTCATTTTGCCCGTCAGGATAGGGTTCGGAGAAGCTTTCGAGGATCCAGAACCTAACCGCGCCCAGCGGACTCAGGCCTCCCACGCATATATTCTCCGCAATGGAGAAACTCTCGTCATAGAAGCTTCGGATACGGTCCCCGGTCGGAGTGCCGTCGCTCGACTTGTGCTGCAATGTACTATGTTCCGCCATATCCTTACTGTGAAACCGGGCCGAGCGATTGAGATCATGGTGAATGAGAAGCGGGTCCACCGGGGGATAATTCTCCGGCAGAAGAATATTGTAGCTGCCGATCAAAGAATCTCTAAACTGAGTCGGATTCATTCGACAGGCGTTCGTGAATACGAAAACGCTTCGTTCATACCAGTTCGGATACCCGTCGCGCGGAATACCGACGTTCTCCTGTCCCACAATCACCCGAACGCCCAATATCAAGAAAAGTGCTGCTTTTATACATCTCGGTAACACGAATGTCTCCTTGAGTTTCAGTTTGGCCGCGGAAAAAAGCAATCTCGTTGGGCCACGGCCCCACCGCGGGATTCGACTCCTAAATCCGTCTGTCTTATAATGGTATCCATCAAAAACCCCCAAAATAATACACTGCGGAGTCGAAGTGCCCTTTTCCGGCATGAAACGCAACTTCACTTTGTCCCGCCCGACGGGATAGGTGAACGCATCGTTTCCGGACAGACATTATTGTAAGAGTAATCCATGGCGTATCAAAAATCAACTGGGAAACGGTATTGCCGCATCCCGATTCGGGAAGGACTCCTCCCTCATCATTCATGAAGATATATCTATGCATTCTCACATGTTCTATTTTTTCGGTAAACCTGTACATTCAATATAAGGATCAGGAGCTTCCACATGAATACATTCAACAGAATATGGCACGGAGCCGCGTACTATCCCGAACTATGGCCAAATACAATGGAGCAAGATATCGCCCTCATGAGGAAGGCCGGCATAAATATGGTACGCATGGCCGAATTCGCCTGGAGTTCTCTCGAACCTTCAGAGGGTATGTACACTTTTGACTGGCTGGACAAGACGTTCGATTTGTGCGAGCAAAACGACATCGCCATTGTACTCTGCACACCCACGGCAACGCCACCCCGTTGGCTCACGGCCCGATATCCTGAAGTCCTCCGAGTGGACATTGACGGCAACCCATTCAGTCACGGCTCACGGCAACACGTGAGTCATACCTCACCGCTCTATCGACGGTTTTCCCGCAATATCACCCGCATGCTGGCGGAACGGTATGGTAAGCGTCCCGGACTCGCTGCCTGGCAGATCGACAACGAATTCATGTGCCATGTCGACGGAGACTTTTCAGAATCCGCGAGAAGGGCGTGGCACCTGTGGCTCTCGGAAAAATACGGAAATATAGAAAAGCTTAACCGGGAATGGGGCACCGACATCTGGAGCGAAACGTATTACGCATTCGACCAGATTCCGATGAAAACCAAAACACCATTTGCCTGTCCGACCGGAATAAGCGGTGGTAAGCACAACGTTTCGCTGGAGAAGGCCTGGTATCATTTCACCTCGGATTCGGTCGTTGCCTTTCAGAAAGATCAGCTCGATATCATACGGCAATTCAGCGAAGCGCCCGTAACTCACAACCACATACAGCACGAACGCGTCGCCCCCGAGGACCTCTTCAATGATCTCGACTTCGCCGCAACCGATTTCTACTCCCGCTATGATGAGCTGTGGAGAACAGTCTGGACCTGCGACTATCTTCGAGGCTGCAAAATGAATCCGGACGGCACGACAAAACCGTTCATGGTGCTCGAAACCTCACCGTCGCACAACGGATCGGTCGCTCCAGGGCATGTGACACACCCCGATGGGTTTCTGCGTGCCGAAGCGGCATTTTTCCTCGGACATGGCGCAAATTGCCAGGCATATTGGCTCTGGCGCCAACAACGAAGCGGAGTTGAGATGTGTCACGGCTCGGTAGTCACAGCCTGGGGAACTCCCTCAGTCGGGTGGAAAAACGTACAGTCAGTCTCAAACCTCATTGAGAAAATGAAACCGGTCCTGACAGAAATTCCCCCGGCGCCGGCCGAAATCGCCGTTCATCATATCGCACAGAGCAGGATGCACCGGCGTGCGGAACCACTTTTCAAACAGGCATTATGGCCCGAAGTAAACAACTGGAATATCGACGCGGTAGTGCATCGGCCACTTTTGAAACTGGGATACTGGCGGGATGTCCGTTTTACCAATGCCGACGTTTCCCGTTACTCGATCGTTCTATCCCCCTTCGCCTCGGTGCTTCCCGAATCGCTTATCGACCGCATGACTGAATTCGTAAAAAACGAGGGTACCTGGGTGGTCGGACCGATGTCGGGGTGCAGGACCGAATTTGGTACCGTTCCCACCGAAGCGGGGCTGGGAAGGATTGATGAAATCGCCGGAGTGCAGACTCTGTTCCCACTGAGTCTTGAAGATACCGCCGGTACGCTTCGTGACCAATCTTTCTCATTGTCGCTGTACGGTTTCGCGCTGGAGCCGCAGGAAAACACCGAAACACTGGGTGTTTACACCGCCGGTCCGGCAAAGGATCTGGTATGGGCCACACGACGGAAACTGGGAAAAGGGTATGTGTACCTGCTGACCGCCTACGCCCCACACGATCAGACGAATTTCTGGCGAACCGTTCTCGGTGAACTGAACGTGAACCCGTTCGAGTCCTCGTGGGGGACGACCATTATTCCACGTGCCCTTCCGGATAACTCCAGACGAGCTTATGTGGTGGTGAACTGGGACGGCAAAGGTGGCTCTTGCCTTCTTCCCGAGAGCGGCACCGATATACTGACCGGTCGTCCGATTGAAGCCGGCAAGCGGCAATTGGGTCCGTTTGAGGTGCTTTGTGTGACCTCTTGAGGGCACTCCGTCGGTTCGGTTCGCACCCGTTTCGATGCATTGTCCCGCAATGCCGGATCAGCGTAGAGATGATCGCGGGATTTTGGCGGAAGTCTTGAAAAAAGTCACTCCGTCTTTCTGCCGTCCCGTATTCTGACTGCCGAAGCCATGATTTTGTCAAGGAACCACCACTTTCCGCGATTGCGGTTGTCGCCCCGATCCGACAAGGACGGTAGCCGTCGGCCTTGAAGATCATATAAAACGCCGCTCGACGTTGCGAACGTGCGTCTTAGTTGCGGTAAAATGGTTGCCGCTTCCCTCGGCCTTCGTTTGGTGCCCCCCTTTTGCGACAATGCCCACGTCTCAGTGATATCATCGAAATACTCATGAACCCCAATGTCGGGGGCGTTGGTGTGCAGTGGGTTTCCGAAATAGTCGCGACTGCCGGGTTCTGCGATCGTGTATCCTTTGTCGATGCAGGGCGAATTCTCGCTCAAGAGAAAGGATATCAAGCTGTCGAGGTGCATCGGCGGTTGATTGGGGACAGAACCGGCGAACAGCGGATCTTCGTATACTCCGTTCGGTTCCTCGGGAGCGTTTGCCTGGACATAATAGCAGTTGTGGTCGTGCTCGTACCGAGCGACTATGTCCACTTCGCCTTCAGGAGCGTAGAAAATATTATTATAAAGGTATCCACCCCCGACGCGCATATTCTTTGACTCGCGCACGTAAAGGTTATTATATACCATGATGGGCGTATCGTCTTCTCCCTTGTATCCGGTGTTGAGATTGGTGGCGGCGTCCTGATCGAGAGAAATGTTGTACCGAACTACATTTCTTCCCCTTTGGTGCCCCTGCATCAGTAACATCATACCGCCATGATTGTCATGTGAGTAGTTGTACTGGTACACCACATCCGTGCTGTAATGGTCGATGTCGAACGCGGTAGCATCCCCGCGATCTCGGTGGTGGTTGTACACGTGATTGTACTGGTAGACCACGTTTACCTGAGGCCATCCCCCCCAGATCGAGGCCGAATACAGCGTTGTGGGAGCCTCGTTCGGGTAATCGGGGTATCCTGCGTCATGACAGGTATTATACTCAACCAATGAGTTCTTGACACGAACCATACAGATTCCGTCGCCGGCCGGATAGGCCACGTAATTGCCCCGCACTACTATGTTTTCCCCCAGATACTCGGTTGTCCCAAAATATCCTTCGGGCGAGTTTCCCCCGCGAATCATTATGCCGGCTCGACCGGGGTAAACCAGTTCATTGTATTCGATACGCACATCCCGGTAGCGAGCCTGTCGGTTCGGGGCGACCGGATCCAAATCCCAATTGCAGCTCACCGCAATGCCCCCGAGTCGCTTATCGGGCTTCTCATGCGACGGATCGCCCCCGCTTACGATGTGATGTACTCGGCAATTCCTGATGTACATATGTTGCAGAAGGGTATCGCGATGGTTTGCTATCCGAATGCCTTGACTTCGGGTCAATTCGGGCCAGCCATTTGTCACCGAAATGTTGTTAACCTCCCAGTACTCGACATCACTCAATTCGAAGACTCCCGGAATATCGACGCCTTCAGTGCTGAGGCCGTTCCCGTCTATTTCCGGTTTCGCGGTATCCGGACCGTACCGATCCACAATGATCGGATAAACCGAATTTCCCGATCCTTTCGGCTTGAACTGTCCGACAAATGTCTCACCGGATCTGAACAGAATGGTATCTCCGGGATGAAACTCGAACTCTTTGAACGTCTCAAACGCCTCCTGGGTATCGATGCGATAAGTTTCGGCGTTCAGTGAGGAACACACGAGCAGGGCCCCGGAAATAATTGCCCGTAAGTACCTTTTCCTGAGCATAGTAGCCTTCTCCTTGGGAGCGAATAAGCATATATGGCTCCGCTTATTTGATTAGTTTTGTGGCTTCTTATTCTATAATCGGTCTTCGTACAACAATGTAAGGTCGTATGACCCGGGAAACCTCGTCTAATAGTCTTAAAATTCTCAAGATAGTCCAAAAAATGAGCTAAATACCCCCTGAGCGGCTATATTTATACTGAATCGAGCTATAAAGATCAGAGCGAGCGGTATGCGAAACCGGTTGCGCGACTTTCCCACACCCGGGTCCCCACGGGAACGCGAGGGAACTGTCGAAAGTGGCATGAGTACCGATTATCACGTTTTCCGGAAGGCCGCAGATGAAAACTACCCTCTCCCAGCTTCTGGCCGAGAAAATGGAACTGGAGTTGAGCCGGGTCATCCCGCACAATTCAATTGAGACATCGACGAGTCTTGCGCAACGATATGGCGTTTCCCGCACGGTTATGCAGCAAGCGCTTCGACTGCTCGCAGATCGAGGCCATATCGTCTACGGCCGGGGAAGACCGGTATGCCGTACGGAGAAGGAGACTGGAGACGAATCTACCATTTCAGCCGCTCCCTCCACTTCGGATGAGACCGAGCATCGCCGCCCCTCGTCCGCTTTATCGCACCGATCACAACAACGGACGTACCTTCTGCTCAAGGACAAAATCATCGGGGGGGAATGGACGAAACAGGAGCCGGTTCCCAAAATAGCATACCTTGCCCGGCGGTTACGGGTGGGAAGAAACGGGATCATAGCCGCTCTGCACAAATTGCAAAGCGAAGAGCTTGTTTATCGCCTTGGACGTCAATACTTTGTTGGTTCACGGGCCTCGCTCACCGAGCATAACCCCTTCAGCGACAAAGTAGTATGCATAATCACGAGCAGTGGTCGATCGTGGGAGGAGTTTCAGCGGCAGAAATGGGGTCTTGAATACGTGGAAAGCGTTTTGCGCGCCCTTTCGGTACACAAAATGCGACTTGTGGTATGCAACGTTTATAACCGACGAAAACTGGACAAGCCGGACATGCTCAAGGAGGGCTACGACACTATCGAAAAGAAAATCGGCCCGATTCGGGACCAGTTGATGGGGTTTATGTGCATTTTCAACCTTTACGAACTGCCGAACCCTGCCTGGATTTGCCTCGTGGAAATCTTCAATTTTCTGACCGACTACAGCAAGCCGATAGTATGGCTCGATTCAACCGCCGAAATGGGTGGTCCATACCCGCGAGTTCGTCATGTGACCCCCTATTTTATGCGGTATGCAGAAAAAAGAGGGCCAAAGCCGATGCTCTTTCGAGCGTACCCGGATATGAATGGTGCTCCTACCGTGGTACTCGATGTCCTTAAAGCATATCGTCACAAAAGCATCGGCCTGGTCCTGTTCAGGCGCAACGTCGACTGGATGCGGTTCCGTCGCGAGCAGTTGCTTCGACTGGCGCAGAATCGATACCCCGACATGAAACTGGTTTCTTTTCCCGGCAGTGATCCGGCCCTGTCGATTCACGACAACCTTTCTCCCGCCGTTTTCCGCGACCGACTTGCGGATTATGGACTGAAAAAGGCTACTCAAATTCTGGACGAAATAGTCGAGACATCCAAAAGCGACAGGTTCTCGCAACTAACCGGCTTCGAGCGGGAATACATTATTATGACATCGATTCTTGCCCCTGTTATCGCGCAACGCTCGATATCCGCAATCATTGCGCCCCATGATCGAATTGCCAAAAGAATAATGGCGTGGTGTGAATCGACGGGAATACCGGTGCCGGGAAGGCTCTCGCTTGTTTCATTTGACAACCGATTTACCGAACAGTTCCCTCACCCGTTCTCATCGGTGGATTTCGGGTTCGAAAGACTCGGGACCGTTTCAGTAAATGTCCTTCTCGGCAAAACCGCCCCGCGACGCGATCGTCTATTCGGCATTACAACCGCCTGCACACTCAATCATCGGGGAAGTATCACCTACCCTCCAACAGAATAGCCCGCCACGTTTTTGTTACCATCCATATTGCGTTAACCCTATGCCGACTCGTTCTTATCCTGCTAATAACAAGCACTTACATATTTGCTTGTTACTCATGCGTTACCAACAATCCTATTTTTTGTTTCCTCCTGGAAGATTTTTTCACTATCTTTTTCTGTAATCGGAGCACGCCGAGGCGACGGGATCGCACGGACTCTCCTACCCGGTAACAGAATGGACTCGAAAGCTAAATGGAGGAAATCGGATGACAGCGAAATCGATTCGAAAAATCTGCCGATTGGCAATCGTTCTTACTGCCGCAACGGCCTTTTCCAACACGGCTCAGGCCCGGAATATCTCAATCCACACCGAATTTCAGGCATTCGGGATTGATGAACTGTTAACCATTTTTGGTGAACCGGCCATTTACCGTCCTCGGCTGACCGCGGGAGCCCGGTTCGCCCCGGCCGAGAGACTGGCTCTCGATCTCTCTGGGAGTTTTTTGTATCAATCGGGGGTCGAGGAGAGAGATTCACGAAATACCGATGCACGCCCCTCGCTCTTCAGTGCCGGCCTTGAAGTCGGAGCTGCCTGGTTTGTGCATCGATCCTCAAACGCGCAGCTTGCCCTGCGACCAGCCTTTGAGTTGCTTTTCGTTCGACAAGCAGAACGAGTGTTCGGGATCGACGGCGCCTCCGGCGAAACCAAGTACGCCTATTACACCTCCGTCGTTCCCACGATCTTCGCCGGTATCGAGCCGTCTTACAGTCTTGGCGATCACTTCGGAATCTACACCAGGCTCGGCATGGCATTTACGTTCTATCCACGATCACGGTATGTCGATTCCGATGACCCGGATTACGACTTTTCCGACGATGAATTTCCCATGGACAAACGCGAAGACTCACGATTCGGCATGCTTCTCGACGGTGTCGACGTGGGAATCAGGTACACTTTCTAGTGAGGACTACTCATGACCCGTACACCAGGGATTCATGCGGGAAGGGCACGGATGAGGTTATCAATAGTAACAGTGGTTCTTGTTTTGTCGATATTTTTCGGGTGCGAGAGCCCAACCGGGCCGGGAACGAATTCAACCTCCGTTAACACCGACGAAATACCGGCTGAGTACATGTTCAACGACAGTCTGGCGATCGATACCGTTCCCTACCAACTGGTTGGAACCAGTTACTCCGATTATGGCAGGAGGTTCAGGATTGCTTCATTCAAGGAGCGCGAGATCAGAGAGGTCTCTCGTGATTGTCGCGATGATACGCTCGTTGTCCAGTATGACACAACAGACTCCCGCACCGATACAACGAGCGTCTTTATTCGACAGGATACGCTCTTCTATGTTCACCACCTGCCTCAGGGCTCGAACAAATTCACTCGTCTGTCGGGTACGACCGGACTGGCGGGATGGTGGAAATCGACGTATGAGGAGGCGCCGGATTTCGGCGACAATGAAGACAATTGGCTGGTTCGTGTTACCTACAAGATGATAGAGTACGTCCATATAGATCAGGGGCGGATAACGATCTACAGCCGGATGTACAAATCGCCTCCGGTGTGGGCAAACATGTTTATCCGATCCTGGAATTGCGGGAATCCGTATCTGTGCATCCCTTTCATGTCCGATAGTGCCAAGTACGATATAGAGGTTGAAAAGCTGAATTTCCTGACCGTTCGCCTGAGGGGCAACGTGACCGGTGAGATCGTTACCGTCGAATGGGTTGAAAAGAAGGATAACCAATACGAAATAGTCACTACCTCGACGAATTCGGAACACCCAACGCATACGTATAAGACCTACGTTGAAACCTGTCCGCGTGGTTCAAACGAGCCGAAATGGTGGGATGAGTTTTTGGAAGCAAACAAGAGACAATAGAAAGGGAGACTGAAGATGAGGAAACAAGTGTTTTGGTTGTATAGCCTTATAGCCCTGGGCATTCTTTTTGGATGTTCAGACGAGAACCCAACCGGCCCAGGAAGCGACACCAATGACAACACACGGCAACCGTCAAACAATGAAATCCCCCTTGGCGCCTATTCGTTAATAAGGGGTGACACACTGGTTTTGATAACCCCCATGAGCATCTCCACCTCGAAATACTGCAACGGTGATACTCTCGAAACCGTCACCGACGCCAGCGAAGCCGATACCGGCAGAGCAGTATATGAGCTGGACGGGAACAATCTCACCCTTACGCCGACCGACACGGTAGACTCGGGAGAAGTGGCCATGTACGAATTTTCCCGGGTGGGCGTCGGGGTCGGACTCACCGGAGAATGGTGTTTGACTCACGTTACAATGGAAAGCGGGGTTGCCGTTCCTATCCGCAACAATCCGGAACTGGACAGCGCTCTGATCCCGATACAAAACATGCGTTTGTATTTCGACACCGACAAAACGGTGAGAATGGACGGCGTCGATATCGAACTCCTACAAGCCGGATTCGCGATGCTCGGGTGGGAGATCGGCTGGGCACTCTCCGGATGGCTGTATGATGTCACCGTACGAGACACGGTCGTTGACGGCCTCCCCGGGAAATTCCTGATCGGCAACAAAACGATGGAAACCGTCACGATTCTCTGGAAACCAAACGGCGATCATACCTATTACAGCTCCGATGAAGAGAACGCTCCCCATACCGTGTACGAAGAGCCGGAGACCTGCCCGAATGGTACTCCGAACTGGTACTCCGAATTTCTGAGTGAGAATGGAGTCACACAGGCTAAACGTCTAAGCGGACAGCCTGCGCGCGAAAAGGATTACTCTCATTTCTGGAGTATCCTTGGCCGTTTCTAATGATATGAATTCAGAAACAAATCTCTGTCATAAGGACACGCCAAGAGTAGTGATAATCCCGGCCAACGATACGCAGAACGGTGCCGATATGATTGTCAAGCTTTTTTCCGTTAATGGAAGACTCATGCGGAAAATCGATGTCCCCGCCGGCCCCGGTCTGAAGGAGTTCCGCGTTGGGACGGAGTTTCTCAATTCGGGATGCTACCTTGCGGAAATATCCCTTACCAACGGCATAACCCCTGCCGTGAAACAGCGCTTCGTGAAATGATGATTGATGCAGTCCGGAAGACCCGTCTTTCGGACTGCATCGGCAAAAGCCGGTCGACGAAACCTGAATGACCTCAACCAAAGGACTGTATAGTGCGAGTAGCTATTTTTTTACTGTATGCAATTTCCACCTGCTATGGCGCCACTCTGAAGACTGAGCATCTTGAGATTGTCTTCACCCAGCCGGAGTTTCACATTCAAATACTGAATGGACACGGTTCACTCCTCAAAGAGACCCTGGGGCCGTTGTTACTCACGACGGTGACGGGGCAGGAAGTTGAGCTAAAGGACAAACTCTGGTGGCAGAAGACCAACGGTACACAACAACCCTGGAAACGTCTATCCCATGTGCAAAGTGAGAAATCCGTCGGAGACACCGTCTTTCTGGAACTCTCCGAATCGGAATCGGCTCCGGCTCTTGCCACAATACGGGCGTTCTTCATTACTCCCACCATATTCCGATGCGAAATCGATTCAAAAGCCGACGGTATCAACAGGACCCAAATCCGTCTTGCGGATTCACCTGAGGATCTCTACTATGGAATGGGTCAGCGGTTCTTCACCTCTGAGCATAAGGGAACCAAAGTCAGGGTGTGGGCCGAGGAAAAAGCCATGTTTCTGACCGGGGAGAGAAAAGATCGGACTTACTATCCCGTGCCGTTTTATTTCGACCCCAAGGGGTACGGCTTTCTGCTGGATAGTCCATATTACAGCGAGTTTGATTTCAACTCTCCCAACGCACTGGACTGGGATCAGGCTTTGAAACTAACGGTTCGGGACGACGATCTGCATTTCAATGTATATGCCGGTGAAACACCTCTGGAAATTCTGGAGAATTTTACCGCGCACACCGGCAGAATTACTCACATTCCACCTCCATGGGTATTCGCCCCCTGGCAGGCGATCCGCCAGGGATTTGGCGATCAAACCGGCGGCGCCCAGTCCCGAGCCTATGCACTGGCCGATACCTTGCGCAAATACAAGATTCCAACAGGAGCGATCTGGTCGGAGGACTGGTATTGGGGCGATATGCTCCAGGAAGCATGGAAAGTCGACAGGAAGGCATATCCGAACTATGCAACGATGATTGACAATATGAATAAGAGAGGATACAAATACCTGGGATATTTCTTTCCGATGATTAGTCCGGTCCAGGCGCAATACGCGCATGCCAAGGCCAACGATTACCTGGTGAAAGATCCCGAAGGTGAACCGTATGTCTGGCCGATGACGTCCGGAATAGCCGACTATGAAGTTTCCTATATTGATGTAACGAATCCCGAGGCGGTGGAATGGTTCACCGAGTCCTTCCTGAAACCGGCGGTAGAAGAGTACGGGGTTTCGGGTTGGATGCATGACTTCGGAGAATACACGCCGCCCGACGCGATATTTCATAACGGCAAAACCGGCGATGAAATGCACAACCGGTACTCAACTCAATGGATAAAAATCGCGCGAGAATACCTGGATCGTGCAAAGCCCGACGGCGATTATATCCTGTTCCCTCGCTCCGGCTATATCGGAACACAGAGCATTGCTGAAATGATGGTAACCGGCGATCACGCTCCCAATTGGGAGAAGGGCGACGGACTCCCGGCATCCATTCCGGCCATGCTGTCACGCGGTCTCTCCGGAGCCTCGCCGATTGGAGGAACCGATATTGCCGCCTATTTCTGCCTCGCCGGGGAACTGGCCGCCACCGGAAAGGAGTTGTTCATGCGCTGGGTGGAACTGGGCGCACTGCAGCCGGTCATGCGACATCATAAGGGCCTTGTTCATTGCGATCACTGGGATTTCATCAAAGATCATGAAACGCTGCTCCACTATCGCAAGTACGCGCGTCTGCATACCTATCTGTTTCCTTATCTGTATACTCTGGTTCACGAAGCCCGGGATAAGGGACATCCGATTATGCGCCATCTGGTTCTACAGTATCCCTCGGATAAACAAGCACGAGAGTCCGATTACGAATACCTGCTTGGCGACCGGCTTCTTGCAGCGCCGGTTCTGGAGCCGGGCGCAAACACATGGGAGGTGTACTTTCCCGAAGGGCGATGGATCCATTACTGGTCTGAAAATACTTACGAAGGGCCGGGAACCCATACCGTTCCGGCTCCCCTGGGAGAGGCTCCCCTGTTCGTTGCAGAGGGGAAATTGCTGCCGATGTACACCGGAGAAATCGAAACGCTGGTTAAGGAAGACCGTGAGGACCTGCATGGATGGGATGAGGCCAATAGTGTAATGGATGTACGCTTTTTCGGCGACGGCTATGATTCACTCACGCTCTGGGACGGCACGCATATCGAAGTGCGCAGATACGGCGATTCCTGCGATTGCTCGGTCTCCGGGGATACCGTCGGGCGAACGTATAACTGGGTGGACTGTGAAAAGGTGAATGTCGGCGTGAACAGTTCTTCAATGAGTTCGATGCGGATGGCTTCAATTCGCGTAACGGACGCGGGATTGTTGGTTTTGAACCCGACAGGACACGAGTTGACAATTTCCGTATACGGACTTAACGGCAAGAGAATAGTCCGACAGAGGCTGTCCCCCAACGATCATACCACAATGATCCGGCGCGAGCATTCAGGCAAACAGATGATGCTTCTGAAAACTGAGAGCGGACAGAACGATGCAATTGTTCGAAAACTGGCCTGGTAAGGAGATTTTTTCCGACGAGAGGGAAATAGTTCCTTAATCGAGCGTCGTTACCATAATCGCGTCGGGCAGCCGCATAACTCGGCCGCGGCATGGATCTATTTGACCGCGGAGATGCTCCACGGCCCAAACAAGGAGGTGCTGAGAAACCTGTTTGCCCCGACGGATCGAAACCGTAAGCCCTGAAGTTCCTCGCTCGGGGCCGCTGGAACTGCCCTTCTCAATTTGCGTCGGCGGGATTATGTGGCTCGTTACGGGTAACGTGCTTCCGAAGTTCAGTGAGTGGCGCCTGTTTGTTATCAGAAACCGCAAGTCATGCGAGCCAGAACCTCGCCCGATTGCCCTATTTTGAGCCATTAGTAACCTTGGTGTTACCAGCAAAGGACAATTTTGCCGGCAGATACCGGATAAAACCGGTATACTTACTTAGTACCTGTTCGAAAGCATCCCGGTCATCTCTATCTCGATGACCGGGTTGTTTCCGGACCGACGATACATATGTTAGTTAATGGTTAAATGATGAGCAGAATCGGCGAATCCGGAGATTCCAGTGGACATATACCTGTTCGATAACTACCGCAAAGTACTCGAAGTCGCATTTCGCGAGAAGAAGAAACAGGATTCCCGGTTTTCCTATCGCAAATTCGCCGAATTCGCCGGCATCAAAAACCCGGGGTGTCTGCACGATGTGATCAAAGGCAAACGTCCTCTCAGCGAACGACTGACTGAAAAAGCTATTGAAATATTTGAGTTCAAAAACGCTCATGCCGAGTATTTCAGACTACTCGTGTCATACGGAAACGAGCGTGACCCAATTCTTCGTCGGGCGCTGTACCGCGAAATGGAGCGCAAACGGGCGTACAGCCGTTTTTTTAAGCTGCACGGCGGGCAAGTCCGTTACTACCAGGATACCGTCTATCCTTTGTTGATAGCAGCCCTGGAAGCGCACCCGATAGGAGAGGAATACGAAGAACTCGGGAAATTCCTCGATCCGCCGCTCCCAGCCGGAAAAGTCGAAAAATGCATCGGTGAGCTATGCTCGTGGGGGTTGGTGAAACGTGAAGAAGACGGTATACTGAGAGTCGTACACAAGTTTCTCAAACCGCCGAAAACGCTGCGGGAACTCGTACGTGGTATGAACAAAATGTGGCTTGAACAGGCTACCGAAGCACTTGATAGAATCGATCCCGATGATCGTCATATCAGCACCATTCTTCTGAGCGTATCCGACGACGCACGACAACGGATCCTCGACAGAATCGAGCGTTTCCGAAGTGAAATTTTTGAGATTGCCGAAAACGACACCGATGCCGATAGTATCATGCAGCTAAGTCTGGCCTACTTTCCGAAATCGAAGAGTGAAATATGAAATACGCGATTGCTGTTCTCTGGACATTCCTACTGCTGCTCTCGTGTTCGGGCCCGACCGAACAGGCTTCCGGTGCCCAGGACTTTCCCAACTCAATGACCGTTGCCATGAAATCGGCATACGATGCGGTCGGTATGCATTCGGAATTCGACGGGTATGAACGAATCGGCAATGCTCTTCGTGACTCGCTTCTTGAGGGGAAACATCAGCAGGAACCCGTCAACAAAAAAACCGCAACTCAAGCCTTCGACACCAGTTGGTGGGACTACGACGACACCGCTTCGGGAACCGCTACCTTTATTAGTCATACCGGAGACTCGAGCTATTACAAATATGACACTACAGTGGTGCTGTACGACGATGCTGCTCGAGATTTCATCGTGGGTAACGAACGGACCATTTCTCGAAACGATCTGCAGGTCTGCCCACCGTATAATTTCTCGATCAGTACGCGTCGACAGAACACGGATACTGCCGGCGACTATGAAAAAGGTGTCGTGGAATACAATTTCGCGCGAATGCCGGAGGGGCGAACCCGATACACCTTTTATTATCGCGCCGGCCCCGACGGAAGCTTCGACCAGTGGCTCGATAACCCAAACGATTCTTCGATAATACTGGAGCATCTTGCCGACGACACGATAACCTGGAACTATGCGGCCGATATCGATGGAAACGGTGCTCTCTGGACATACGGCGCCCCCGTGCCCGACACCGTCCAGTACCATGGAATCGCATTTGTCGATACCACCCAGCCGGATCTGCGGCGCGGCGAAATGTGGGCACTCCTGCAACTGCATCCATATGATTTGCAGCGATCAATTCCTCTTCGATTCACCTATGAAAGGACTCTTGAGAGCGGATTCCACGAGGTCTTTAAGGGAGGTGGGTATCGCGCCGATTCCACCGCGGCTCCCGGAGAGCCGGCGTGGATTACCATTTCACAATCGATGCCCCAGGAAGATACAATCTCCTCAGCCTTTCTCGACCTTGATGTCATTATGGATCAGGAGCCTTTCCTCCCTGATGCCCAAAGCAAAATGACGGTATATGAGGCCGATGTTCGGTACCGATCGGGATCGCTGCAGAAACTCGAACTGACATTCATGGCGGACAGGCCAATCGTTCAGGGAGACAGCCTGCTGACTGGTAAGCTCTCCGTACGTTTTCTCTTCAAACAGGAATTCCGGACCTACTTCCAGGGGAGAATCGAAAAGAATCGCATTCGGGGAGAGTACCATGCCGAAGACAACAAGATCTATAAGGTTCGAGTTGAGCCTGAAGGGACGGTGATTACTGAGTAACCTTGAAAAAGTAAAATCCTTGTTCTCGGCCTGAACTTCACCCACCTTCGCTATGCTCCGAATGAGAATCCTTTTCCCGGCGGTCTCGGCGGCGGCGCTGAACGGTCGCTCATGAAATGCCTGACAAAGGCACAGACTACAAGCATAGAGAAAACCGAACAGTTCATTCTGTTCAAGGCGCAAACTGCGATTCTGTTGTACAACGAAGTACTGACGATGCTTCGACCAAAACGAGACAGCCTTATCCCCAATGCACTCCCCGGTCAATATGTCACCGTCTACTATTACTTGGGGGTATCTTTGTAGTGTGAAAACGCTTTCCCCATAGTGAATTGTTCTCCCGCCGCTGCGCCCCTATTTGCGCCCCCTAAATCCCCCCCGGGGGATTTAGGGGGCGCAAATAGGGGCTGCGTATCTATGCCCTTTACAACGTAAAGTAAAATGTCGCTCCCTTGCCCACTTCCCCCTCGGCCCATACGCTGCCGCCATGGCGGCCGATAACCCGCTGGACAATCGACAAGCCCACACCGGTCCCGCCAAAGTCCGTTTCGGCATGCACGCGCCTGAACGGCGCGAATATCGCCTCGGCAAACTGCCGCTTGAAACCCGCGCCGTTGTCGCGAATGAAATACACGGTCCGGCCTTCCTTTTCGAACGTGCCGAACTCGATGCGCGCGTGTTCCTTTTTGGAAGTATACTTCCACGCGTTGCGCACCAGGTTTTCCAGTGCCAGGTGCATCAGTCGCGAATCGGCATCGGCGCGGATGTCGTTTGGAACGACACACTCCACCTTTCGCTCCGGTTCGGCCGCGCGAACCTCTTCCAGATGATCGCGGACAATGGCGCTCAGATCGATCTCCTCGCGGGTTATCTCCTGGCGGCTGATACCGGACAGCGTGAGCAGGTCATCGATAATTCGCTGCACCTTACTGGCCCCGGCATCGATACGGCGCAGGTAATCCCGGCCCTGCTCATCGAGCCGCTCAGTATGGTCTTCGAGCAGGAATTCGGCAAAACTGCCCATGGCACGCAGCGGGCTGCTCAGGTCGTGGGCCACCGAATAGGAGAAGGATTCGAGGTCCCGGTTGGCTGCGGCAAGCTCTTCGGAGCGCTTCTTCAGCTCCTCCTGGGCCTGCTTTGACATCGTGATATCGTTGCCGTCGATAAGAATCTCGAAGCCCTGCTCATTCTCCCCCGGAACGGTAATGGCGCTCCAGACAAAATGCACCTTCCTGCCGTCCTTGCATATTCCTTCGCTCTGCACTTCATAGAATTTATCCGAATCGGCGAAGACCTGCTCGATCATCTTCGTATTGTCGGTGCCGTAGGAATCGACCGGCGGCACAATCGTGCCGACAAACGGCTTGCCGAGCACTTCATCGCGCGAATACCCCAACACCTTCTCGCAGAACCCGTTGAAAAAGCTTATGCGCCCCTCGGTGTCGATGCCGATAATGAAACTGTAGATCTCCTCCACGAGTCTGCGATACCGCAGTTCCGATTTGTCCAGACGCCGCAGGGCCGTTCTTTTCTCCGTCTGGTCCTCGATAGCCAGAAGAATTAGCGGCCTTCCATTGCTCCCCTGCGCGAGGCGACGCGCATTGAGCACCATGATCTTTTCGCCGATATCCTCAAACGTATGCTGCACTTCATAGTCTTCCATGGTGTTCTTTTCCGGAATGATCTCTTCCAGAAGCGTACGCAGCCCTGGAATGTCCCACTGACGGTTGCCCAGATCGTAGAGAAGTCGTCCGCGGATCTGCTCCGGCGCTACCCCGAACTGCCCGTAAAACGCCCTGTTCGCCGAGACGACCTTCAAATCTCCATCAAGGACAACCAGCGCTTCCCGAACGGTGTCAACCACACTTTCGGCATACCGGCGCGCTTCTTTACTCTCGGTGATATCGATGAAAGTCACCACCACGCCGTCGATCACGTCTTCGGCACTGCGATAGGGCAGAATACGCATCAGGTGCTGCCTGC
>CAYFVL010000102.1:0-17960 GCA_964346405.1 uncultured Fibrobacterota bacterium | reverse complement strand
AACATCTTACGCATACTGCTCTACCCCTCGACTTCGCTCGGGGCATCGCCTCGGCATTTCGGCTTCGCTCACTTCGACACCGCTCAGTGCATCGCAATACGGCGCTCCGCTCACTTCGACACCGCTCACTTCGACATCGCTCAGTGCAGCGCAGTGCAGCGCGGTACGGCGGTTCTCGGCTGCGAAACCTGGGCTAATAACGGTTCGCGCCTTCACACCAAAATACATCCCCGCTCCCGCTGCTCGTGTATAATCGATACGTTCCAGCAAACCCGGGTGAATGCCCTGCTTGGGGAAAACATGGTTCTTTTCCGGTCACCCCGCGGATACGACAGGATTACGCAACTGAACGTATCGGGTCCGATAAGATGGCTTCGCGGTCTGAGTGGCTTCCGGGTTTGTGGATCATATCCAAATGATGTATTTTAGAAGTGAAAACTCCTGTCTTCGACTGTGCAATAATCCATTCTGCATGGACGTAAACAATTGTGTTATAATGGTGAAATCTGAATATTTTCTCTTTTTTTTGTAGTACACTTAACCAGTAACCGGAGAAGACTAAGTGAGCCGATTTCGCGTGCTGCTTGCGGTGATTTCACTTGCCGGTTTGGTAAATGCGGGACCTAAGATTTTCGTCGATTCGGCCGATTATGATTTGGGCGGAATCAAGGAAGGATCAAAGAAAAAGGTTTTGCACCAATTTGCCATTAAGAATACCGGTGATGAAGTGCTGAGAATTACCAAAGTGAGGCCCGGCTGAGGATGCGCTGTGGTCGAGTATGACTCGATCATTCCCCCCGGTCGGGTGGGATATGTAACTCCTCAAGTTAGTATTGGAGCAATGACCGGAAGGTTTAAGAAAAGCGTAGTGATTGAGTCAAATGCGCTCAACGATTCGACATTTCGGATATCGTTGGGAGGTGAGATTCTTCCGACTGTGGGACTGGATGCACGCTATATACGCTTGTCCTGCTCGTCGGACGATTTGATTATCGATACCAATTTCGTAGTCACTACGGACAAGAAGGACCTCAGGATTACCGAGATTACATTCGAAGAGCCTAAACGGGGTGAACCGGTTTGGCAGAATTCACTCCCGATATATGTCGAGTATAGTCTCAGTCCCCGAGACACGGTTCGGTCGGACGGATACTACGAGTATAACCTGAACATGCGGACCAAGTACTCGGGTTCGGAATCCAAGCGTGGTACATTTGAGATTAAAACCAACCATCCTGAAAAGAAAAAACTGGATGTGCGGGGAATGATTGCGTGTACCAAATAACCTGAACGGTCATTCGTGAAGCAAAACTTCAAATATCTTTTCGGCCCGGTCCCCTCCAGGAGACTGGGCCGTTCACTTGGTGTCGATCTCATTCCGGCAAAAACGTGTACGCTGGATTGCGTCTATTGTGAGTGCGGATCGAGTACGGCTCAGCCATATCCTTCCGCCGGGTATATACCGGCCCGGGAGATCATCGCCGAACTGGACAAGTACCTGGAGACGAATCCCGCCCTGGATGTTGTCACCCTGGCCGGTACCGGTGAACCGACTCTGAACAGAGAAATAGGGTCAATAATTTCCCACCTTAAAGACAACCACCCGTGCTATTCCCTTGCCCTTCTCACTAACGGGACCCTGTTCTATCGGCCTGAAGTCAGGGAAAGTGTTCTTCCGATAGATTTCGTCTTGCCCTCAGTCGATGCCGTTTCTGAAGAAGTTTTCAAAACTATAAACAGAGGATCCTCTTCGGTTTCGGCACAGAGCACTATTGAGGGAATTACTTCCTTCTCTCATGAGTTCAAGCACACTTTGTGGGTCGAAGTGTTTGTTGTACCCGGAATAAACGATACAGAACCGGAACTTAAGGCAATTAAAGAAGCGTTATCCCACATGCGCCTCGATCGAGTTCAACTCAACAGTCTCGATCGCCCGGGACCATGTGCATGGGTGAAGCCGGTTACTCCGGGGCGAATGGTGGAAATCGCCGAATTCCTGAAACCCCTTCCGGTTGAGATCATTTCGCGAGTGATCCAGAACTTTTCTTTCTCAAGCTGTGGGAAGATCGACACCCATAAGCTGCTGAGTACACTTCGTCGACGCCCTCTTACCATAGAAGATATCGCGGTAAGCATGGGGTGTACAATCAACGAAGTGAAAAGCACTCTGCAAGCGCTCATTTCAAAGGGTAACGTTCAGGTGCTTTGTAATGGGTTCTACGGAGTCGGCTCGGATTCTCCGGAATAGTCATCAGGCAAAAATATTGTTACCGACATCCCCGGCTGCTGCAGGTCTGGCCCCAGGTTTCGCAACCGCCCCTGTAGCCGCGGCATGCCACCGAAAAATTTCAGTTTTCCACAAACAGTTCATGCCAGTTTATGAAGCCACAAATCTGCCACAGCAGGAAATAATGGTGCCGAAGGTCAGGGTGCGGAGCGGCGTCAAGTATTTTTTTGACAAATGCCCATTGGAAAAGGTCGGTTTTGTTCACTCGATCCTCGGTAAGATATTGCCTCAGGTACGGGCCTAAACCATGTCCGAATTGAGCAACCGGGTCAAATGTAAAACCGTGTTTTTTCTTTGCGAGGATCCTTTTCGGAAGGATGTCTTTCATCAAATCCCTGAGAATCCGCTTTCTGTGTAAAAGACCCACCCGCGCCCGAATCGGTAGACGGACGGCGAATTCCACGACTCTCCTGTCCAGAAAGGGAACGCGCACCTCAAGTCCATGCGCCATCGACATACGGTCCTCATTCATAAGGAAATCATCGACCATTTTGTTTTCGAATTCGAATCGCATGAAACTCTGAGGAAGTGATTCT
Source organism: uncultured Fibrobacterota bacterium (assembly GCA_964346405.1). Lineage (GTDB taxonomy): Bacteria > Fibrobacterota > Chitinivibrionia > Chitinivibrionales > CAYFVL01 > CAYFVL01. Next base: position 15,137 of record CAYFVL010000102.1, on the reverse strand, counting down.
TCACACGGGAACCGTTTATCGAAGTGCGTTCGGACCGGGGATAGTTTCTCGCCGGAAAACCGCCGAGTATAAATCTTTCGGACTGTTGTCGGATCATGGTCCCAGGCGTTTCGAAGAATGAGGTATATTCCCAGCGGATCATTGCCGTTTTTCAGCAGATCGGCCATACGACGATACAGGTCCATCCGGGGGTTGGAGAAGGGACTAAGGATACTCTTTCCGACGCGACCGACTATTCCCTCGAGGGTTCGGGGTAATCGCCCCGACGCCAAGTCGAGGAAAGCACTGATCTGGTAAATATCATATCCGCCGAAAAGCTCGTCGGCGCCCAGTCCGGAAAGCATCGCCTTGCAATGCCGCCCGGCTTCACGGGATGCAAACCAGCCTTGCAGACAATTCACCTTCGGTTCTTCCATGTGGTACACCGCATGTCGGTACTCATCGAACGGGCTCTGGTCAAGCACGGTATCGAAATGGCGTATTCCAAGCGTTTCGGCGACATTTCGAGCATCTTCGTTTTCATCGGAACCCTCACCGAGACCAAGACACACCGAGGTTGTTTCGCCTGTATTCTCCCCGGCGGCATAGTAAGCAAGGGTAGAAGAATCCAATCCTCCGGACAGAAAAACGCCAACCGGGGTATCGGCCGAAACGTGATCGGCAACAGCTTGTTCAAGAAGAGTTTCAAGCTGCGCCGGGTCCTCTTCCTCCCCGCCCGACATCTCGGAATTCGGCAAGTGGTAATACCTGTAAATAGCTCCTCTGAATTCCCCGAAGTGAATTGTCGAGAGCAGCTCGTGGGCCTCCGGAATGGGAATGGCGTTTCTGTCGTCTTTCCCGACAACCATGTACGACCCCGGCGGTAATTTGAATACATCCTTGAACAATGTAAGGGGCTGCGGCGTAAACCGGACATTCATGAACGCATGCCAGGCATTAAAATCGGGCTGAGCCGTCCATTCAGGAATCGCTTTGTATGCCTTCGCTTCTGAAGAAAAGTAAAGCGATTTATTTATGACTGTGTACAGGACGGGCTTTATTCCGAAGTGGTCGCGCACAAGGATGAAAGCATTACGTCGGGCGTCATGAATCGCACCTGCGAACATCCCATTGAGTGAAGAGACAAAATCAAGACCATAGTTTCGATATGCCGCGAGAAAAACCTCGGTATCGGAGTGAGACCTGAAGACGTATCCTTTTCTTTCCAGTTGCCGTCGAAGTCGAGAGTACCCGTAAAGCTCCCCATTGTATACTAGAGTAATCGCTCCCGATGGATCTCTCATCGGTTGATTTCCGCCCGCGGGATCGACTATGCTGAGGCGCACGCTTCCCAGTGCCGCTTCGTCAAGCATCCGGTATCCTTCATCGTCGGGGCCCCGGTGACGAATTCGCTTGAGCATACCGGCAATAACCAACTCCCGCCGATCCCCAATCATACCGGCTATTCCACACATGCGAATTTCTCCATCCGAGCTATTTCTCTGAGAATGAAATCAGTCACATCAACATTCTCCGACAATAATTTTTGTCGAGCACGCGAGGCTTTTTTAAAGGATGTACCGTCATTAAATAGAAAGCGTATGTATTCCAGGGCACGTTCGAGTTCACTTACTTGAAAATTGCGCACTAATCCGTAGCGATTTTCTTCATCGATTGTATAGCCGCGAAAGGTATTGGAAACGAATACGGCCGGCACCCCGAGAACCGCGGCTTCGGATGCCATCGTGGCGCTCTCCCCCACCACCACTCGTGCGTAAGCAATGAAATGGTGGATATCGATCCGAGAGCATGGTATCTTTAATGCGCCCAAACTTCGGGGTAACGTTCCTTCGGCGCTCACGAACACTCTGCCGTGATTCATCAACTGTTCGACGAGCTTTTCTTTCTGTTGATCCGACAGCCCAGTTTCCTTCAAATCATGTGAAGATTTCCATGCTACGAATCTCAGTAGCGAGTACGGTTCATCAGGTGCTATCCCGTAGTGTCGAAGGATGTTCGGATTCGGCCTGAAATAGTGCGGATGCAGATAAGCGAGTTCATGATACCCCCGATACATGATCTGGTGGCGCACTCGTCCACGATAGCATGCCGGCGTATACACCCTGGTTGCAAGCGGGTACACCACCATGTTCGTCAGATTAGCGTTCTCGGTGTCGTAAAAAACCCAACGTGGAATATTCATCAACTTTCCGGCAACCGCAATTCCCGGTCCCATAATCCCTATCATCAGATCCGGTCGATAACTCCGGCACAAAAGGAGAAGCCTGACGGTACGGACAACCATTTCAGCAACCAGTCCGACAATACCGCGACCTTGCCGCGAGATTATTCTGTATCCTATTCCCAGGCTGTCCAGGAGCGGGATCGTGCAGTCTTTCTCTCGAGCGGTCACGACAACCGTATGACCGTCGGCCACCAACGCGGCATGCACATGACGGAAAAAATGCACGTGAGCCGGGTGAAGGAGATCAATGAGAAAGGTCATAACGATTTAGTCCGTTTTGGTGTACAGTCTGAATTCCGGACCGCACATCATTATGCAAGCTTCTGATATTTCCACTCCTGGACCGCACAGTCCATCGGTTGTCACCATATAAGATTATACAGGAATGGAGGGAACCTGAACAGGATTTCCGGGACCACTGAATTCAATAACCAGGTATACCGTCCGATAATCAGAGAAGAAGACTGCGACAGTGTCCAGAGTGGGGGTATTTTTTTATTGGAAAGAGCTTTCAATGCCTGTAATCGGGGCAGTCGGACCTGCAGGGCAGGTCCGACTGCCCCGATTAGGCAAAACGCTCCCCACCGGTTTTCCCCTCACCCAAGCACAGAAGAAAGCAACCGTTCACGGCTCTCAAAAACCGGGAATCCCGTTTCTTCCGCCGGACGGCTTACAAGAATAACATTGCAGTTTTCCCGCCGTGCGGCGGTTAGCTTTTCCCCAACGCCTCCGGCGTTTCCGCTGTCTTTTGTGACCAGAACGCCGATCGAGAAGCTGCGAAGCAAATAGGCCGTATCCTCTATCGTAAACGGCCCGACGGCCCGGATTACAGCCGACTCCGGCAGGCCCGCATTCAAACAGGCCGCCACCGAGGCTTCCCGGTCCAGAACTCTTGCGTACAGCGGAAGACTGTGCGCTTCGGCCGCCCGGATATACGGTGCAAGAACGGTGGACCCCGTAGTCAGAAGTATGGGTTTTCGAAATTCGGCCGCCCGGGTTGCCGCGTCTTCGTGACTGTCCACCCGTACGACCAGGTCACTTTCATGACTAAGGACAGGGCGAGAATACCGCAGGTAGGGACACTGTGTTTCCTCAGCCGCATTCCGGGCGATTTTCGATATACGAACCGCGAATGGATGGGTTGCATCTACAACCGCGGCAACATTGTTTTGCCGGATAAGCCGCGTGAGGTCATCTTTCTCCAGAGAACCCCGGAGGATTCTCAGCAGAGCACTTTCTTTCAGAGAAACCGGCGTATCCGTCGCCATGGTTACAAGTACCCGTTTCCCCGCCCCGGTCAGCTTTTCGGCAAAGTAGGAGGCGTCCGAAGTCCCCCCCAGCAGGAGTATCATACCCGATATCCTCGTGGCGTCACCATGCGACCGTCGATCACGGTAGTCTGGGAGCTTCCGACGATCACAATGCTGCGCATATCGACCGGCTGAGAGCAAACTTCCGAAATTGTGGTGAGAAGAATCGTTTCTTCGTCGGTACCGACAGCCGTCGCAATGCAGGAAGGAGTGGTCTCCGGCCGGTGTGCCCCGAGAATTTCGATAGCTTCTTCGAGCTGACGAACCCTTTTCTCACTTCGGGGATTGTACAGAACGACGGTCATATCGGCAATCGCCACCGCTTCGAGCCGCTGCCGGATCCGAGCCCAGTCCACCAGCAGATCGCTCAGCGAAATGCAGGCATAATCAAGCATCAATGGGGCGCCGATCCGTGCCGCCGCGGCATTTGCAGCGGTCACTCCGGGAACTATGTGGATCGATACGTTTGGATAGTTTTCGTGGGCAAGTTCCAGGGCCAGTCCCGCCATACCGTAAACTCCTGCATCTCCGGAAGAAATCAGAGAGACCGTTTCTCCGGAGGCCGCTCGATCCAAAGCGGCCCGACATCGCTCAACTTCGCGCCGCATCCCGCCGGGGATCAGTTCCTTGCCCTCAGTCAAGTCGCGTACGTGGTCGAGATATCGTTTGTATCCGACAATCACGCTGCTCTCGCGTAATGCGTTTTCTGCTCGATTAGTCCGATCAGCCGGTCCCCCGGGACCTATGCCGACCACATACAATGTTCCTCGGCTATCGCCACCGTGATTCCCTCGTATTTTGTTTTGCCCAGACGTAATCGTGTCCTCCTTCCTCCCAACATTGCGCACGGCTCAGCCACGGCCGGCAATCCAACTCTGCTTTTTACAAACTCGGATTTTTCGACCGACGGACTGGAGTGAATTATCTCATCAGAATGTATAATCCGCAACGGTATACCCAACGTATCCGCGGCTTCCCAAATCCCGGGTTCCTCCTTTTTGACATCGGCGGTCGCCAGCAAACGAACAGTTTCCAGGGTACGATCTATCTCGGCTAGACCCCTTCGAATTGCCTCCACAATTCTTTCCGCCGAAACCCCCTTCCGACATCCTATCCCCACAATCAGGTTCTTTGCTGCCTCCGATGATGTCGTGATCACCGGCTCCGCTCCCAGCGCATTTGCCACCTGCACGGCCAAATCGTTAGCGCCTCCTTCATGCCCGCTCAGAAGACTAATCGCGTATCGCCCGCCGATATCGACCACCACGACCGCGGGATCTTCCGTCTTATGACTGCAGCACCCCTCGAGCGCCCGCACCACCACGCCACATGGAGCGGCAAAGACAATACCCTGATATCGGGTAAATATTTCTTTTGTCAACTCTATAACGCGTGTGAAGCGCGTCCCTTGTACTTCGGACGATACGGAGTCATGCACAAATACATCGGCGGCAGTTGCGCTGAGCGCGGTCCGCAGAACACGCACCCCCTGTTCCGAAAGGCTTATCCCGGCGAGTTTCATGCCTAGATACCCTTTCGATACTCGTGGGTAAAGGTCGCGTCGTACAGAAGGCTGGCTTTATCGTTATCCCCAAGGGCTTCGCCGATCAGGATTACCGCGGTTTTCCGAATTCCCGCCAATCGAACATTTTCCGCTATAGTCTCCAGGGTGCCGCGAATAATGGTCTGGTTCGGACGCGATGCATGAAACACGACCGCCACCGGACAATCGTCCCCGTACTCCCCCCTGAGTACCTCCGCTATCTCTTCCATTTTATGCACGGAGAGATAGAGACACAACGTCGAATGCGTTCGGGCAAGATTGGTCAATGATTGTGTATCCGGCACCGGGGTTCGTCCCGCCACGCGTGAAAGTATGACAGTTTGCGATATTTCCGGAACGGTCAACTCCACCCCGAGAGCCGCGGCCGCGGATTGGTAGGCACTCACGCCGGGTATAATTTCGTAGTCTATTTCAAGCTTCCGCAAAGCCCGTATCTGCTCTCCAATCGCGCCATATAAACAAGGGTCGCCCGTATGAAGGCGAACGACGTCGGTGTCGTGATCGCGGGCGTCCCGGAACACATCGACCATTTGGCCCAGGGCCATCCCGGCGGAATCGTATGTACTCGCATCTTCGGGCAGTAAGGCGGTTACTTCCGGACTGACCAGCGATCCGGCATAGATACAGATTTTGCAGGTTCGCAGTGCCTCATGCGCCCTGACTGTCAACAATCCGGGATCACCCGGGCCTGCCCCGACAAATAGTACTTTCATTCTCCAGTTTCTCCCGCCTGTACCAGAATAATCGACAAATAGCCCGCGGTCCGCTCGGCTCCGCGGAGTTTTCGCAAATCGGTTTCGATTCTCTCATCCGGCATTCCCGCGCGTGAGACAAATACCGATGTATCCAGTGTGTCGGTTTCCTCGAGCAGATCGAGTATTTCTCCGAGGTGTCCGCCGACTTTCATAATCGCGATCGTACCGCCTTCACGTATGCGTATCCGGATATCCTCGAGATTATCACCTGCCGGCATGATCGAAACAGGGTGTTTCTTTTCCCCGACCGAAAACCGTGTCAAGGCGGCAGCGGCCCCGTAGGCTGGAATACCCGGAATAATCTCAATTCCAGCGGTGGGACAAAGTCTTTCGACCGATCGAGTGAGATACACCGCGGTCGAGTACAGCATCGGATCACCAAGGGTCAGGAAAGCGACATCATTCCCCTTCCGCAACTCGGATACAACCCTTTTGCCGCTGTCTTCCCATGCTTTTTCAAGCGTGTCGTTGTTCGAGGTCATGGGAAACACCAGTTCTTCGATTCTAGTTTCTTCTCCTATATACGGTTTGGCTATCTGTAAGGCAACGCTGTTATCCTTAATGCGCGCCTTTGGTGTAAACACGACCGCACACTGTTTCAGTGTTCGTGCGGCTTTAATAGTAAGCAGTTCCGGATCTCCAGGTCCCACGCCGATTACATGCAATTTACCACTCATAAAACATCTTTCTCTACAAGCATGAAAATCGAAAGCGATTCGCATTCGGTGGTCGCGATCGCGTCGGGAGCAAGTTCTCGCACATTCTCGCCGGATAATGTCATGTTTTCACAGAGCCACACACGATATGTGTAATCGGCTGCTTTGAGAAAGCTCGCGATCCATTCCCTGCCCCCCGGGCCGCCGTTAAGGACGGCTATGGTCTTGAACCGAGCCGCAAGAGAAAATTCCTCATCGGGCTCCCGGCCGTGAGCATTGACCACGAAGAATCGCGTCCAATCAAGTCCAAGCCGGGCAAAACAGACCTGTAGCGAACTAATACCCGGGATTACCGTGCAGTTGTCACGGCCGAAACGCTGAAGAACCAGTCGTGCGAAGCTGCTTATCCCCGGATCTCCGCTCACCGCAACGACGGGTTGTTCCCCGACCCGGATTTCCTCCTCGAGAAGATCCAATGTTTCTCTTGTATTCGCACCGATTGTAATTGTTCTGGCGGTAAGGGGTTTAAGACGTATCTGCACCGCACGGGATGCGGCCACCAGCTCGGCATGATCGATGGCTTGACGTGCCGCAGCAGTGATGTGCTTTTTGGATCCCGGACCGCATCCGACTATTGTAATCATGCTTTTCTATCTCCTTCCCACGGTGTAATGTCACCCGAGGCGCCAATTATATCACCACTCATTCTTGTCAGGACAACCGCGCATTCGATGTGAGCACTGACTCGCCCGGCGACGGCCCGGCGCACCCTGCCGGCGCACATTTCTCCCAACCTCATCCGCGGGATAGTTGGTAATGATGCAAAAACCCCTTCGGCCGCGGGTATATCTTCAGCCACCGGTATTCCAAGCGAATCCGCACATCGGACCAGATACGGGACAACCCCGGGACTCTGCCGCGAATGGGTGTTCCAATATCCCATCGCAAGTTTCACCAGCTTGCCCGGATGCCCCAGAACCAACAATGCCTGAAAGCCTCGCCGGGTGAACGCGTCGAGCATGAACCCCCACTCGTTACTCACCTCGATAACTTCCCGTTCCGTTCGGTTGAATTTCCCGAGCGCGACACGTTTCCCATAGTTACCCGGCACCATCACCGGCGCCGTAATCCCGCATCCTTTGGCGATGTCAAGCGAGCAGACCAACGCATCCCGGAGAGCCGCATGACTGTATGGCCGAACGCGACCGCTTGTGCCCAGAATTGAGAGTCCCCCTTGTATTCCAAGCTTCCCGTTAAAAGTACGCTTTGCCGCCTCTTCGCCTCCCGGAATCGATATCTCCACGTGCATACCCCGGGAACTCACCTCGCGAACTGCATCAACTATCATTCTGCGAGGACCCGGATTGATTGCCGGTTCTCCCGGCGAGAGCTGCATTCCGGGAAGAGTCACCGTCCCGACCCCCGCTCCCGCCGAAAAACTGACCCCATCCCCGTCAGAGAACGAAACGGCCGCCCATACCGGCAGTCCGTCGGTCACATCCGGATCGTCTCCGGCATTTTTCCGCACCGCGGCTTCACAACGAATTCCATTACTTCGTGTCTCCAGAACAGGAAACGCGACGACTTCGCCGTCTGGAAGACGAATGGAAACCGAAGAGCACGTTTCTCCTTTACAAAAAAGTCTAGCGGCGGCCTTTGAAGCCGCCGCCGCGCATGTCCCGGTCGTGAATCCCCACCGCAGTTCTTTACTCATTTGATTTCATCCGGTTTCAACGACTGAATCACCGCAAATATCATCGGGAAAACCACCAGCAGTTTTATCCGAACAAATACGGAAACACGAATTCTGTTGCCCTCACGAGGTTCGACCGGTCTCGAAGTCTCATCAGCCCCGTGCAAACGATAATCCGCAAGGTGAGTTTTTGATCCCGATCCGGTACGGCCGCCGGAAGACGCCCGGAAAATCCCTGAACAGATTCTTTTCTGTTCGTTAAGCATGACTATGCCCCCGTTCCTCCCACGAGTTCGGACTCTTCCCGCAAGGGGAGTTCACGAATATCGGGACTCGACAGTGATTCACCAATGCGTTTCATTACCAGGTCAACCAGAATATCATCGTATCCAAGGGTCTTGCCCAGTTTCAACTCAAGATTCGGGAACTTTCCCGCGACATCGTGCATAAGCTTTGGTATGTCATAGGCTCGATGCACGCCTTCGTGGAGGAAATAGGGTAGTACCATGATCCGCCGCACGCCCGATTCGGCACAGAAGGAGACCGCGTCTCCAAACGCGGGTTCCGCCTGGGCCATGAACCCGATACGTACGTCGCCATAGCGTCCTAGATTCCGCAGACGTTCGGCCACCTGTTCCATCGCATGCGCCGCTCCCGGACGCCGGCTGCCGTGACCAAGGATAATGACGCCGTACGATCCACTTTCCCATCGCGATCCGGATTTACCGTCGATATACTCTGAAGGACTGACCGCTTCTTGACACAATGCATGAATTGCCGCTACCGTGCATGGGCTCCCTCCGCGGCGCCCCTGTATTGTGATATAGGGGATCCCCAGAGATTCAAGTTCTCTTTTGCATTCCTCCACGTGTACGAACCCCACGGGCATACCGATAACCAGCGCGGGACGAACTCCTTCTTCAATAATCAATCGATTCAATTCCAGCACCGCTGTGGGTGCATTTCCAATCGCAACAATTGCACCGTCCAGAATTTTCCGCGCCTTTCTTACCGCAAACACGGAACGCGGAAGATTCTGTTCCTTAGCCGCCGCCGCAACATCCTCATCACCGATATGAGATACGATATCTTCACGGCCATACTCACTGTTGACACTCTTCAAACGAGCCGTCGACAGTCCGGCTTTCGCCATCGATGCATCGACATAGATCGGCGCTTTTTCTCGAAGGGCGGCGATGCCCGCGGATACCGCTTTGTCCGAGAAACGAACGTGCATCCCAAGGGACAAATCGCCGGTGGTATGGATAAGGCGTTGTACCACCGTCCACTCCGATGCGCTGAACCCGTTTCGATCCGCCCGACTGTCGATATAGGCAAACGATTTTGATTCGATATCTCCGCCGCTGAGCCCAGACTCATACAACTCGTGCACGAGAGCCCGGGACCCGTTACCGCTATCCTTCATTATTCCTCCCAACCCGTCCACCCCAGCGCGGGATGAAGCGCAAAAAAACCAAGATTCACCAGCCTGAAATGCCCTTTACGGACGAAAGGGAATACGTTCCGCCTTTTGTTGGTCCTATACTTTGGTAAACCGATGCACGGAATTCTCGTGCGGACCAAGATATAAATGGATGTAAGACGCCAGGACTCCGTATCGAGAATACCCTTCCCGAAAGACGCGCCCAGTCCTTCGTTGCGTACATTGATACGCTCCCGACCACTCACCAGTTCCGTGCGGATCCGCGGTACATTCCGAGTAGTGAAACTCATGACCGCGCAAAGATCCGCCCGGCGATCCAACCACGGTATCCTTCGTTGGGGAAACCGAGACATACCCCAGAGCTTTTCGTCGAGAAAGCATTCGAGTACCCACGGGAATCAATCCCACCATTGGGAATCTGCTTCCCTCGCGATCGGTTATATGCTCCGTCAGATACATCAGGCCACCGCATTCGGCATACACCATCTTCCCGGTTTCGGCGTGGATTCGAATCGAACGCCGCATGGAATGATTCAACGATAATTCTTCCGCGAATTCTTCGGGATACCCCCCGCCGAGGTATACTCCGACACAATTTTCGGGAAGTGATTTATCCCGGAGAGGAGAAAACCACAGTAGCTCACATCCTCGTTCCTCCAACGCATCCAGAAAATCGCGATAGTAGAAATGAAACGCTTCATCCCATGCCACGGCGATTCTCGATGAAGCCGAATTCGGGCCTGGTTTCGGTTGATTGCCCGCGGCAAGCTTTGGTGCCGATCCGGCGACTGCCATGATTTTTTCGATATCGAGGTACTGTTCCGCCGCAGGCGCACAGGCCTCGATGACCTTCGTGCGGATAACCAGCGGATCCGCGGTTACCAGGCCAAGATGGCGGCTTGGAAGATTCGGGATTGCTCCCCGTGGTACACAACCCAGAAGCGGAGGCGCATCCGCGCCACGAAGCGCCTCTTCCAGGATTTTTTTGTGGCCCTCACTCCCGGTCATATTAGCCGTAACCCCCGCAACCGTAACTCCCGGCTCAAATCCGGCATACCCTCGCGCAAGCGCCGCAACACTTCTTGCCATGCCGTGTGCATTGACAACCAGTACTACGGGAGCTTCGAGGACCCGTGCAATTTCGGCAGTGCTGCCTTCAATGGAATCCGACGAAGCCCCATCAAAAAGGCCCATCACGCCTTCGATCACCGCAAAATCGGCATCCTCGGTCGTTCGAGCAAAAAGTTTCTTCACGTATTCCGCATCACTCATCCACGAATCCAGATTATAGCACGGACGATCGGAAGCCGCGGTAAGGTAAGTCGGATCGAGGAAATCCGGTCCAACTTTGAATGTCTGGACCCGCAACCCTCTTTGTCGAAGGGCCGCTACCAGAGACAGCGTAAGACTGGTTTTTCCCACCCCGCTATGGGCTCCGGCAATGACAATTCGAGGGCATTGTATGTAATGCATTATTGGGCTCCCGCCGACGTGAGTAAGAACCGGACCGCTGTTACCGAAAATAGAAAAACTATGGTTGAAATGTACATTAATCGATTTGCCGCTGGGATGTGCCGGGCCGTTAAATCGTCAATGCGATCCCCAATTGTCGGTTTTGCACAAGGTATCCCAAAATAGGAGTTCACTCCGCCCAACTGCACCCGCAAAGTCCCGGCAAACGCCGCTTCCGGTATTCCCGCGTTTGGACTGTCGTGGTTTTTCCGGTCTCTGCGCAGAATGCCGACCGCCGAGCTTACAGACCGACCGGTAAGAAACGCCGCGACAACCACGCACGGCCCCGTCAGCCTGGCCGGTATCCAGTTAGCGACATCATCGAGACGCGCCGAAGCCCAGCCGAAAAGCCTGTATTGTTCGTTTCGATAGCCAAATGTCGAGTCCAGCGTATTCACCGCTTTGTACATCATCGCACCGACAGGGCCACCGAGCGCCGCAAATAGAAGAGGAGCCGTCACTCCGTCCACCAGATTCTCGGCAACGGTTTCCACGGTTGCCCGAGCTATTTCCTGTTCGTCCAGATTTTCCGTATCCCGCCCGACAATCATGCCAACCGCATTCCTGGCCTTATCGATATCCCCCGCACGCAATGCCCGATATACCCGCATGCCGTGAACCGCAAGATCACGAGGCGCCAGAGCGGTATACATGATCAGAATTCCCAACCCGTCTTTCAGGTACGGATGAACCAGGCCGGCACAATACAATAGTGCCGCTACAAAGCCACCGGTTCCTCCAACGACACAAAAGACCATGACAACGCCCGCCCCACGAGGGGTGGGAAAGATCCGGCGCATTGGCTTTTCCAGATACCGCGCCGTCTTCCCGATATATTTGACGGGATGTGGAAACCGGCGGGGATCGCCGAACAACGCATCGAGCAGTACGGCGGCAATTATCTGATACTCAAGGCGCATCACAGCCCCATCATTGTATAAATTGCCTTCATATCTATATTTTCGCGCACCGTATCGGCCAGGCGATCGAGAGCGGCTTCAATGTCGTACCGCGCTACCACTCCCGGCAACGGTTCGAGACTTCGCTTCATGCGCAGTCGATTGATAAACCATCGACGAAACTCATCCTTATCAAAAACTCCGTGCAGATAGCTACCCCAAATCCGGTGGTCGGGGGTACCGACCCCTATCGGCTCTCCGTCGGATTTACGAAACAGGATTGTGCATTCCTCGTAAGAAGAGCGCCCATGATGAATCTCGTATCCCGAGACCGGGAACCCCGATTCGGTGTGGATTCCCGATGTCCGCGCCAGCACTTTATCCCTGCCCATAACGGTTTCGACTGGAAGCAGTCCCATGCCGGTGATCCCCTCCCCCCCGGACTCCAGCCCGTGCGGATCGGTGATCAGCGTTCCAAGCATCTGATATCCACCACAGATCCCAACAATATCGATCCCGTCATTTTCGGCGGCTCGATGGAGCCGTTGGGTCATACCCGATTGTCTGAGGCTTCCGAGATCGCCCGCAACGTTTTTGCTCCCGGGGATAACGGCCGCATCCACTCCGTCAATATCCTCGGGCCTGCGAATGACTCGTACCGTTACGTCGGGTTCCAATTCAAATGCATCGAAATCGGTAAAGTTACTTATATGCGGAAGATCCACCAGACCGATGATAATTTCCCCCGACCCGGAAGTATCTTTCTGCATGCCTCCGCACTTGAACGTCACCGAATCCTCTTCGGGAATTCCGAGATTATGCAGGTATGGAACGACTCCGACCGTTGGTTTTCCGGTATGATTTTCAGTGTAGACGAATGCCGGTTCGAGCAGCGTTGGGTCTCCACGAAAGCGATTTACCACAAATCCCGCCACCAGTTCGCGTTCCCACGGATTGAGCGTTTCCATCGTACCGATGAATGCCGCGAACACCCCTCCACGATCGATATCTCCCACCAGAAGAACCGGTGAGCGCGCGTAACGTGCCATTGTCATATTCACGATATCGTGTCGTTTCAGGTTGATTTCTCCGGGACTCCCCGCCCCCTCGAGCACAATCGCATCGTATTCTTCGGAAAGTGAATTGTAGCTTTCCTTTACAGCCTCGAAAGCTTGTGGTTTATAGGTGACATACTCTCGCACACGCATTGAATCAATGACTTTTCCCATTACGATAACCTGTGATCCGGTGTCGCTGTTTGGTTTCAGCAGCACCGGATTCATACGTACATCGGGTGCAATACGACATGCCTGGGCCTGTACAACTTGTGCCCGTCCCATTTCCCCACCGTCCGCCGTCACAAAAGAGTTCAGCGACATGTTCTGCGCTTTGAACGGTGCGACGCGAACCCCATCCTGCACGAGTATTCTGCACAGCGCCGCCGTCAGAACGCTCTTGCCCGCATTGGAACTGGCGCCCTGGAACATCAGGGCAGGCTTCCGCTTTTTCGACTGTTTCGGAATATAGTCACCTGTGATCGCGGCACGAATTACTTCTACAAGTAGCTCATTTTCCTCCCGTCCACGTACCGCGATTCGGACATACCGAGAATCCAAACCGTCAAACGAATCACACACGCGAATGGCAACGCGCTGTTTTAAGGCCATATCGGCCAGACGGTTTCCGTCCACTCCCTGCTTTTCTATCCGGAACAGGAAGAAATTTGCCTCGGATTCAAAAACCGTGAGTTGAGGTATTTCGCGCAGTTTGGCAGTCAGGCATTTCCGTTCGACAGTATTGGTGTTTCTTGTTCGCAGAGCATATTCCGTATCCTCGAGCACCGCGCAACCGACCGCATGCGCAAAGGTGTTAACGGTCCAGGAAGGAAGCAAATCGGTAATCCGACGGATCATCTGTTGGGGTCCTTGTACAAACCCCAGGCGAACACCGGGAATGGCGTAGAATTTCGTGAGTGACTTCACGACCAGGATATTCGGTAGCGAGGATGAAATAAGCGTATCATACGATTCGACGAAATCTCCAAAAGATTCATCTACAACGAAAATCGATTCGGGGAACCGCCGTGCCGCACGGGTTATGATTTCCCGGTCGGTATACCGTCCGGTCGGGTTGTTCGGTTGGCCGATAAACACTAACTCGCGTCCGGTAAGTGACTCCGTAAGAAGATCGAAGGTTATTTCAAAGCCGTTATCCGGGTCGGGGTAGACACGGTCAACCTTCATTCCCGCCTGAAGGCAGGCTACGGAGTAGTCGGAATAGGAAGGACCTGGAATGACGGCCCGGTCGAGTTGGAATGCACGAGGAATCGAAAAAATGAGTTCGGTTGAACCGTTTCCCGGTAAAATGCATTCGGGCTCTGTGCCGTGCGCCCGGGCAAGACAGGTGCGCAGTTTTAACGATTCGCAGTCCGGGTACTTTTCTATATCCGCAACGGCCCGGGCAATGACCGATCGAATCCCTTCAGGAGGCCCCAACGGATTGATACTTGCACTGAAGTCGATTATCTCGTCTTCCCGACAACCGGCACGTTGTGCCAATAAACGGATTTTTCCGCCGTGGACGGCACGAGGGACTATTGAGATCCCGGAGTTCGCAGGATGGTTTTGCATTAGCCTTCCAAATAAAAAAAACGTCCCATTTCGCCGCCGCGAAATTGGGATGCCGTTTTTCATCCGGAACGCGTTGCCGTTGCTCTCCTGTGCCTTCACCACGGGCCGGAGAAAAGCTGTTCGAACAGGTCTTCTGACTTCCGGATCATCCTCCAACCGCGCCTTCCCATACTATTACGATTGTACAGTGGCTCTGTGCGGCTTTTGTTCCCGGTTACAGCGGCGGGCCCGTGACGGAATTACACCGTCTTCCCTCTTAGGACCAAATTTGGTCATTCAAACAGTGTTCATAAAATAGATTTCGCCCGGATTTCGATCAACCGATTCAGAAAAGCGCCAACCTTCGAGAGGATGGTCTGGGATGGGAAATCCCGGATTTGCAGGGCTAACTAGTGTTTGTCCGAAAAGTCCCTAAAACGGACGCTGAGCCTGTCGAAGCGCCCGTTTTAG
>CAYFVL010000101.1:0-18302 GCA_964346405.1 uncultured Fibrobacterota bacterium | reverse complement strand
ATCGTGCAACAGCTTACGCAGAATGCCGTGAGTCGATTGCGAAACCTGGGTTAGGGATGATGAGCCGCTGAATTCTTCACCGGACCGGGTTCTGTAGTCGAGTCCGCGCCGAATGTCGCGAGTCGACTGCCGGAAACCCTGGTTGGGCCAGGATTTTCTTTATGCGTAGGTTTCTCGGTATTGCGGGTGTGATTTTCTGTATTCTCCCAACCGTTTCGTCGGCGGAGGAGAACCTGTTTCCAGTACCGCCTAATTTGCGGGACAATGTTGCCTTCTGGAAGAGAATCTATTCAGAGGTATCTCTCGAAGAAGGGCTTCTTCACGATTCCGAGTATCCGGCCGTAGTTTACGGCAAACTACGGGTAGGGAAAATAAGGGGAAACACGCGAACCGCGTCAATACGTAAGGAAAGGGAGAGAGTCGAAGCGATTCTTCGAACGTTGGAGTCAAACGCGGATCCGGAAAACCTGTCGGCTGAGGAGAAACGTGTATACGACCTTTTCAATAAAACCGTCGGGCTGAAATCCATTTCCGGCGCCATCAACAGAATACGGTTTCAGCAAGGACAGAATGAGCGATTCCTCGAGGGAATATACCGAAGTGGGGCCTACCTCGATACGATACGCGCCGTGCTGCGTGAGTATGATGTCCCCCTGCTGCTGGCCTACTTGCCTCATGTCGAGTCATCGTTCAATCCCCACGCATATTCCAAAGTGGGTGCCGCCGGGCTTTGGCAATTCATGCGTGGAACAGGTAAGCAGTATCTCAAAATCGACTACACAATTGATGAGCGGCGGGACCCTATAGCTTCAACCTATGCGGCCGCCAAGCTATTATCCCACAACTACCGTGAGCTGAAAGCCTGGCCCTTGGCGATTACCGCGTACAATCATGGGCTTTATGGTATGAAGCGTGCGGTAGCCAACACCGGATCACGAGACATTGGAGTTATAGTAGAAAAACACTCCAGCCGAAGCTTCAAATTCGCTTCAAAGAATTTCTACAGTTGTTTTCTGGCGGCAATCGAGTTGGCGGACAGTGCCCATATCCTTTTCCCTGATCAGGAATATGCACCACGCCTCGTATACAATGACATAAAACTACCTTACTATGCCACACCACAAACGATATGTACATTTCTCGGTCTCGATGAGGAGACGTTTTCGAGACTGAATCTCGCCATCCGACCGGCAGTATATCAGCAGCAGTCCTTGATTCCCAAAGGAACGGTGCTGCATGTGCCTGAGTTTCTGACTCTTGCATCCGCTCAAGAAGCCTTTGGAAAAGTCCCGGATTCCCTGAAGTTCGAAACCCCGCCCCGTCCCCAATACTATCGGGTTCGTCCCGGCGACAATCTGTATGCTATCAGTCGGAAGTTTGGGGTTTCGGCGGCCGGTCTTGCACTGGCAAACGAAATCACTCGCATGAACCGTATCTATGCCGGACAGGTACTTCGCTTGCCCGGCACAGCCCAACCGGAGGAGGAAACCGTTGTCGCTGCCGTGGTCGACGAGGAAACGGTTGTGGCCGCGGTGGTCGAGAAGGAAATACCGGAAAAAGCTGAAATTGTTGCGGCCTCGATTTCCGCCGTGCCGGCCAAAACGACGGTTGCCCGGGCGAACGAGAAACCCGACCTCGCGGGGGCCATAATCAAAAGCGCCGCTCAGACGGCAAAACCCGAACCTGAAGACTTGCCGGATTCTCTCAAGCAGATTGTAATGGCCGAAGCCGATACGACTCAGTTGGGCGCGGCCGTCTCGTCACGATTCGATGCCGATGATTATGACCTGGAAATTGCCGTTTCACCGACGGGCAATACCGCTCTGATTCGTGTTGGTGTAAACGAGACACTTGGTCATTATGCCGACTGGATGAGACTTCCGACCTACATACTGAGGCGGCTCAACGGCATGGGACGGGGTTCGGATATCCATATAGGCCGGTTGTTGAAGATTCCGAGTGATCCGCAGAAGGTCGACGAATTCAAACGTCGACGGCTCGAGTACCACATGTCACTGGAAGAGGATTTCTATACTCAATACAAGGTGGTTGAAGTTCAGGCACATGAGATCAAGCGGGGGGAGAACGTCTGGGACCTCTGTAACGATCCTTCCGGACAGATTCCTCTCTGGCTTTTGATCAAGTACAATCGGAATATCCAGGTTTCCCGTCTTATGGCAGGGCAACGGGTCTGGATTCCATCGGTAAGCGAAAAAACCGAAGAAGACCTCACCAGAGAAACATCCGATTGGGCGGGAATTTACCCCGCTTACCATGAACCGACACGGTATCCCTCAACTTCGGTTGTGCCGGTACCGTAAGCCGGGAGTTGCTGAACTCGGGTCGGGAGGTCCGCGGGACCGATTTATATCGCCCGAATGGGGCTCAGGGGGTTACGTTTTTGGATCTTATCTACAAAGATGTCCGGCTCTACCGGGCCTGAAGAACGATGAACTCCGGTTCAAACCCCGCGAATAGCGCTACAGGTTCTCTCGAATGTAAGCCTCAGCATTTCGGAATATTGCCAACCCGGTACCTTCCTCCGGCAGATCTTCCCGCGTCCATCGGGGATGATTAGTGCGATGGAGGTATGCTTCGGGGTGAGGCATTAGCCCAAAGATTCGTCCGGAGGGGTCACAGATGCCCGCTATTCCGAATTGTGAGCCGTTTGGATTGTCCGGATACTCGATTGCAGGCTCTCCGGTTTCCGATGAGGCATATTTCATCACAATCTGGTTCCCCTCCCGAAGCAGGCCCAGGACATCTTTTCCGGGGGTCATGAATTTACCTTCGCCGTGTCGCACCGGGAAATAGGCCGATTCCAATCCGCGGGTGAAGATACAGGGAGAATCGGAATTGATTTTGAGGTGTACCCAGCGGTCTTCGAATCGTCCCGAGTCATTATGGGTCAGGGTAACCGATTGTTCGGTGTGGTTGCCCTTGAAACCGGGAAGAAGGCCGAGCTTTACCATCAGTTGAAAACCGTTGCAGATCCCGATTACCAGTTTCCCGTCACGAACGAAGGTGAGAAACTGGTCAATCACCTGTAGGTTTGTGCGACGGACGCGGCTTCGTAGTAAACGGTTCGCTTGAGCTTTGGCGGAGCCAAGATCATCTCCGTCAAGAAATCCGCCGGGAAGGCAGAGCATCTGGTAGGGATCGAGAGTTTTCTCTCCTTCGAGCAATTCCCAAACGGTGACTACGTCGACGGCATCGAAACCCGCCAATTTGCATGCGTGCGCAGTCTCCATTTCACAATTTACACCATTACCGGACAGGACTATCGCCGACGTCCTTTTGGACATGCCACTATCTCCTCAGAAGTTCAGGGTGCTTTTCCAGGCCGCTTTTGCGTCAATTCTCGATACCGAAACGACTTCCGATCCGGCGAGGCCCTTAAAGGATATTGTATCACCACGTACAACACTGCCGATTCTGGAAAACGGCAGATTATTGAACAGCGTTTCTATATCTTTCCTATGCTGTTTTGGTATTTCCAGGACAATTCGTCCCTGTGATTCGGAAAACAGCAGTTCGGTATCGGTCGAACAGGACCGGTTTTCCACCTCGGCGAGATTCACTTCGGCTCCCAATTCCCCCGAAAAGCACATTTCGGTAACGGCTACTGCCAATCCACCGTCGGAACAGTCGTGGGCCGCTCGAACAAATCCGAGACGAATAGCTTCAAACAGTCGCTCATAGATGGCGCGCGAGACCTTTGGATGGTGAACCGTCGGCACATTGTTTTCGACCAGATCCATCATAATTGCGTACTCACTTCCGCCCAGTTCCCGATAGGTTGTTCCGCAAAGATAGATGAGATTACCGTCGGATTTGAAATCCATGGTCACGGCTTTGCGGACATCGGGAATCCTGGCCACCGCGCTGAAAAGAAGCGTGGGGGGAATCGAGATCTTGGTATCACCTATCCGGTAGTCGTTTTTCATGCTGTCTTTGCCGGAAATTAAAGGAATACCGTATTGAATACACATGTCGTGAAGAGCCTGGTTGGCGCGAACGAGCTGTGCCAATTTGTATTCACCGTCGGGGTTCTCTTTGCTTTGCACCGGATCGCACCAGCAGAAATTGTCAAGGCCGGCCATATGATCCGGATCCGCACCCGCGCACACCGCATTTCGAACCGCTTCGTCGATCGCGGAAGCCACCATTGAATAAGTATCGTAATCGCTGTAACGCGGGATAATGCCGTTTGAGACCACAACGCCCTCGAATGAATCGAGGTCGGGGCGAAATACCGCCGCATCCGAAGGACCGTCGTTGCGCGCTCCGCATAGTGGCTTGACCACACTGCCCCCCTGGACTTCGTGGTCGTACTGACGGACAACGAATTCCTTACTACAGATATTGAGACGCTTGAGCATGCGCAGCAGGTCGTTTTTCAGATCCGATGAATTCAGGGGCGCGGCGGGGATTTCCGTTTTCTTTTCCCATCGAGCAGTCAGGCGCATCTGCGGAAGACCGTCATGCAAAAAAGACATTTCGAGTCGTGCCGCAATGGAATCGTTATAACCTACCTCCAGGAATCCGGAATCGGTGAATTCTCCGAGGTCTGTGGCTTCGACATTCCATTCGTCGGCCAGAGAGAGGAACTGATCTATTTTTTCCGGCGGAACTGCAACGGTCATACGCTCCTGAGCCTCGGACACAAATATCTCCCATGGCTCCAGACCGTGATACTTGAGAGGTGCACGCTCAAGATGTACCCGTGCGCCATTTGTGTCCTGGGCCATTTCACCTACAGAACTCGAAAGGCCGCCGGCGCCGTTGTCCGTAATGGAGCTGTACAAATCCTTCTCACGTGCATTCAACAGAAAATCAGTCATGCGTTTCTGGGTAATCGGGTCACCGATCTGCACCGCGGTTGCGGGCGAACCCTCGTGGAGTGGCTCCGATGAAAACGTTGCACCGTGAATGCCGTCTTTCCCGATTCGTCCGCCGACCATAACTATTCTATCGCCGACATTTGCCTTTTTCTCATATCCTTTATGATCGTTTATCTCCAGAGGCATTATACCCAGAGTACCGCAATACACCAACGGCTTCCCCAGAAAGCGATCGTCAAAAACGATTGTCCCGTTTACCGTCGGGATCCCGCTTTTGTTACCTCCGTGCTCAACACCTTCCCGAACACCCTCGAATACCCTTTTGGGATGGAGTATTCGTGGAGGAAGTTTTCCTTCGTACTGCGGCGAGGCAAAACAGAAGACATCGGTGTTGGCAACAAGGCGTGAGCCCATACCGGTACCGAATGGATCTCTGTTCACGCCGACGATCCCGGTCAATGCGCCGCCGTATGGATCGAGGGCCGAGGGACTGTTGTGCGTTTCTACTTTGAAAACGAGCGCCCATGTATCGTTGAACCGTATGACTCCGGCGTTATCCTTGAACACTGAAAGGCAGATGTCGCTTTTGCCCCTGTTCCTTCGTACGACCTCCGTTGCATGCTGCACGTAGCATTTGAACAGGCTATCTATGGTCTGCGGATCGCGACCATTTTCGTGATACGTTATATGGGCATTGAAAATCTTGTGCTTGCAGTGCTCCGACCATGTTTGAGCAAGAATTTCCAGCTCGGCGTCGGTCGGGTTTTCCGGCATGTCGGCGTCTTTTCTGGAACGACGGACTTCCTCTCTGGTGTAATAATCACGGATTGTTTTCATTTCATCCGGTGAGAGTGCCAGCATACCCTCTTTGCTGATTTTCGTCAGCGCCTCGTCATCCACATTCAGATCGATTTCTCGATACACGGTCACCTCGGAGCTTTCGTTCACTACCGGTGCCGGAAAACGGCCCGTGTGCACCTCGAACCATTCATCTCGCGAGTATACGCGTATGCTCTGGATGAGTTCGTTTGCAAGAAGTTCACTCGCAATACGCTCGGCATGGCGCTGCTGGATCCGACCTTTGAGAAAGTATTGTGTCGCGGTATGGACGCTGCCGTCTTCGGGTAGCTTTCGTCCGAGCGTCACCGCCACCGCTTCCCCGGCCGTACGACCGACATTGTCGGTTACGCCGGGAAGGAAACCAACCTCCACCAACCAGTCGAAATCGTCATAGAACGATTCGTTTATCGTGTAATCCTGGATTATTGGATCGGTAAGGGGTCCACGAGCGATTTCCTCCAGCTCGGATTCGGAGAGTTGGGCGTTGATTGTGTAGACGGTTGCCGTTCGTATTGCATTGACCATCCCGATTTCAAGATCCTCGACAATTTTTGATCGAGTTTTCTCTCCCTGGGCATCTCGCTCGTGAGGCTTCATCCCCACGTAAATCCGTTCGGGCATCTTTCACAAACCTTTTGTGCTAAGGTGAGCAATCGTGGAAACCCGCGGTGCCCCGACATCGGTGACTTCCGCAAGGTACAATGCTTTTCCCGATTTCAGCAAATCGGTGAAGCAAGAAAATATAGTTTCTGCTCGGGTGAACTCAGAAACCGAAAGAGTGGGGAGAGTGGTAGAGCGAGGAGGGCGAAAGAAATGTTCCTGTCACGGCCCGGAAAGCTGAATCGATGTGGAGAATTCAGAATTGGCCCAAGGCCGGCAGTCCCGAGCGCAGCGAAGTGTCGATCCCGTCCCGCACTGCGGGAGAACGAAATACAGAGACCGGGCAGTATGCGTAAGAGGTTGTGCGAGATTGCCTTATTCCGCCGGGCGGAATGCCGTGAGTTGATTGCTAAACCTGGGCTAAAGGCCCTGAATCCTGAGTTGATCCTTCATGTTATTGACCTCTTCCTCGAGTCGAAGCGAAGTCAGGGAGAGCATATAGTCAAATCGCTTGTCGCGAGCCGAAATATTGATCGAAAAAGTAACCCTGGTCTCGGGATAGTCCCATCGAGCGTAGGCCGAGGCGCCGATTCGTTGATAATAGTCATAGGGGTGGTATTTGAGATTCCACTGCTCCTGAGAGAGATATTGGTTAAATCGCTCAAAGATGAACCGTGGGTCCAGACCTTTGAAAATCGGCTCCTTTTTGCCGTACTTTTTACGGAGCAGATCATAGATATCGGCAGTGAATGTAACCGTCTCATCGTGAATCGCCCGATAGTATCGATTCACGCTGATGAAAACATTGTAGTTGTAATCGAGTTTCCTTAAATGGTCGAAATCAAATACCACGGTCGCTTGAAAGAAACGGTCTTCATGGAAATAGTACCGTACGATTGCCGGGTAGCCCGCGATTGTGGACTCGGTAGAGAGGACTCGGATGTTCAATTCCGGGGCAAATTCTCCGTTGTCCGGCACCGGTTGCAGACCGTTCACCATGGGCGAATTGCCTGCCTCCTGTGGAGATGCCCCCCATTCAATTCCCTGGAATCCGTCGGGCCCGCCAAGTTTCGGCGGCTGAGCCCAAGTCCGGAAAAACATCACCGCGAGCATGCACAGCAGTAGTTTGGCCGCTTTTGAATTGTCATATCCGTATATATAGTATCCGTACATATTCTGGGTATCGGCGTTTTGGGGAAAACCTTTAATTAATTCAGTTCAGGTAACACATTGCTGATGTTATGGTGTTTTATCTTTTTCAGGGCATCATTTAAATTATCGATCCGTCCAAATACACGCTCTTGAGCGCGTAATGCTCTGTTTGATCCCGTAACACGGGGAAATTCCTTTGTTTTTCCGGCTTGGCCGGTTTGGTTAGGAGATTGTCGCATGGTCGAGACTTTGGCTGTCAGATTCAATGAAGGTGGTCCATTCATGTGGATTATCCTTGGTGTACTCGCAGTTGCCTGTGCCGTTGCATTGGAGCGCTCCATTTTTTATGTCTTTGTCTGCCGGACCAACGGCGCAAAAACGGTGTCGCTCATAGCAAAAGCAATCAACGAAGGAAAACCCCGAGAGGCGGAACAAATCACGAATCGGCGCAAAGCTCCGGTGGACGTTCTTCTTGCGACCGCGGTTGATCGGTTCCGCCAGGGCATGTCCGAGCAGGAAATCCGCGAAGGGGTGGAGGAGGCCGCAATTCGTGAAGTGCCGAAAATGAGTCAACGGCTCAACTATCTTGCCCTGTTTGCCAATATTGCCACGCTCCTTGGGCTTCTGGGTACAATCGCCGGGTTGCAGGTATCCTTCAGTTCCCTGGCGGCGGTTGAGGCATCGAAAAAAGCCGGATTGCTGGCGCAAGGGATTTCACAGGCCATGAATACCACCGCGTTCGGCCTGATCGTGGCGGTACCATGTATGACGTTGTATACGATTCTGAACAATACGCAGCTTCGACTCACAAAAGACCTTGACGAAGCGGTCGTTCGCCTGATCAACTATCTCAAAAAGGCGCGGACATGAACAGTGTTCTGAACAGAGTCCGAACGCCATCGGAAGCCGCGGGAGCCGACGTCGACATCGATGTTACGCCGGTTATGAACATGTTCGTTATACTGATCCCCTTTCTGGTCTCGATGGCGGTATTCACTCACGTTTCGATTCTGGAGTTCTCTCTTCCTCCAAATGTCGGGGCGGGCATGAACACCTCCGAGGTAAAGCCAAAGCTCAAGGCCACCATTGTGGTAGCGCCGTCGTTTCTTGCGATTACCCATGGCGATCGCCTGCTTGATTCGATACCGGTTCAGTCAAATGGCGAATACCGGCTTGAGCGGCTTGAGACGCTGTTGCGGGCACGACGGGAGAACATGGATATGCGGGATGAGGCAATTGTGGCGGTTCGCGACGCCGTCCGGTTCAAACACGTAGTCGCGGTTATGGATCGAGTCCGGGCGGTCGGGTTTGGAAAGGTAGGCCTTTCAAGTGCAACACAGAATCCGGAAGAGGCATAGATGGATTCGATAGTTGCCGGACTGGGAAGCTCAAAACAAACCGGAGGAGACGGCATTTTTCGGCCGCAGTTGACGTCGTTGATCGATGTCATGACCATATTACTGGTCTTCCTGATCAAGAGTTTTTCGGTCGAGGGAAATCTGGTGACGCCGGCCCCCGATCTCGAGCTGCCGATTTCCAGCTCGCGTGAAACCCCCCAACCTTTACCGTCTGTTGAGATTACACGGTCGGCGGTGACGTCCGGGGGAGAAGTGATAGCATCGATCAATGAATTCGCGGTATCCGATTCGTTGCTCATTCCACGTCTGTATCAATGGGTCGGAACCAGGTTTTCGCCGTCGGACACTGCCGAGACCGTAAATCTCATGATTCAGGCGGATCAGGAAACCGAGTTCAACATCATCAAGCGGGTGATGTACACGTGCAGCAAAGCAGGAGTCTCGGACTTCACGGTTCTCGTGTATCAGGAAGAAGACTAGTGGTGGACACCGATACCAGACAGAAACGCCTTAAAGCGTACGAAACTTATTCCGCCACGAGCGCTCCGATGGTTGAGCGTCTTTTCCGGGTTGTCTTGCTCTTGTGCCTGGCGGCATTTCTTGGACTTGGTCTTTTCTTCGGCACTATTGAACCGACCGTAGAACAGGTGAGACGAACGGTCAAGACAATTCGGACCGAATTTCTCATCCGTGAGGAGAAGAAGCCACCCCCTCCGCCACCGCCGCCGAAACCCGCAAAAGAAATTGTAAAGGAAGAGCCGGTTGATTTGACCGCCGAGCCGAAACTTGCACAAAAAGAGGACGATATTCAGGAGAGCACGCCGAAAGAGAAGTCGCCCGGGAAGGTTCGTCGGGTATATGGTCTGAAGAAAGTGTATTCGCGCGGCCTGGGCTCCGGCGGGAACATGTCCGATGCGGTTGTGGGTAAGCTGGGTAATACTCTGACCAAAGACGTGGATACGCTTACCGCGACAAGGGAAAATATCGAGGGCGAAGTAGTGTCCGTGACGACCGTTACAAAGCCGCCGCGGTTCAAGAAGATTGTCAAGCCGGAATACACAAAGGAAATGCTTCAGAATCGTGTCGAAGGGACCGTGAAGGTCCGTGTGCTTGTAGACGTCGACGGAAAGGCGAAATCGGCAAAGGCACAAAGCAGTCTGGGGTTCGGCACCGACTCCGCGGCGGAGAAGGCAATTTACGATTCCGAATTTTACCCCGCCGTTCGTGGAGAGGGGCGCCCTGTGGCTGTCTGGGTAGTTATACCCGTGGAATTCCGGATGCTTGGGAACTAGCCCAAGTTTCGCAATCAACTGATAGCGTTCTGGAGCTTGAGCATAGCGCCATTGCCAGGGCTCTGCGGGATGGGCCTCGATATCCACAAAAATAGCTGTGCGAGAAAATGCAAATTTATCTCTGCGCGAACCCTAATGGTTATAAATGGTTTGGCCGAGATTGCTCTCGACTGGGAAAGCTGGAGTAATCGGACGGTAAGCCTGAAACGAGAAGTGGGGATTCATGATGCCATTACAGAGAATTTCGTCAATACTGCTGCTAAGCGTGGCGCTTTGCCTTGCACTTGGAGAAACTGACATACCGAACGACACGACCGTGGTCGCGAATCGCGGTGTCGAGTCCGTGGCAACCGCGGCGGCTCCGACTAAAAAGGTTGCGCAGGATCGTTTGCTGCCCATTCTGTCAAAGAAACAAAATACCGCGGCGATCGGATCGGCCTTGTATGCGGGCGGCCTGTTGATTTCATACGGACTGGTTTACCCCAGGGCACGGGAAATCGGACCGGAGGATATCGGAGACCAACTCGCCCTTATCAGTCCGTCAATACTGGCCTCTGGTCTTCGGTATGTCGGTTCCGGCATGGCCTGTATGCGCACATCGGAGGTGGTTGATTCATATGAACGCATCATCGGTGAGTCCGCTCCCGGGAACCTGTCGTGGTATTTATGGTTTTCGGGGTGGGGGTTCTATCTCGGTGCGATGGCGGTACAATCGTATGGGATGCAGAGCGGCGATACCGATTTTGCGCAGCTTGCTCAATATCCCGTTCTTGCGAGCGATGTTGCATTTGGGGCGGCATGTGTGTACTCATGGTTTTACATACGCAACGTGGGGAAACGGGTAAAATCCGTCTCGGATAGAGACCGAGTGAGTTTTTCGCCCGTTGTATCCGTCGAGGGAGACCTCGGGCTGCAACTGCGCGTGAGATTCTAAAGGCTGAATAACAGAGAAAAACGCTCATGAGGGTAAGGATGATCACCGGGGGTTAGGAATATGAACACAATCGGACGATCAATATGAAAAAGTGGCTGCATCGGGACAAAAACTCAGGCGGAGTGAGTTTCTCCGCGGTGAATAATCGAAGACCGTCGTTTGTACTGCGGTCTTTAGCGGTTTTTCTTCTGACGTTTACAAGCGGATATTCACGGAGTGATGACGAGGCATTTGAAATGCCGGCTATATCCGCGGAGCAGTTCCAAACGGGAAATGATACGGTCGGTCCGACCGATGGGCTTTCGATGGACGAGGAGGAACAGGTCTTGACTTCGCCCGACGGAGAGGATGCCGACAGAGAGGATGGGTCGGCAGATGAAGAGGACTTTGAGATTGAGAAATTGCCTGAGATAGTCAAGGAGGTACGTGCCGAGTATCCCTCCGGGATCTACGGAGAGGGAATACAAGGCACAGTTGTCATGGATCTGCTTGTCGATACGGCAGGCAGAGTGGACAGCGTAGCTGTCGTAGAGGGTGTTCATCCGGTTCTCGACTCCAATGCGGTCGCCGCGGTGCGACAATTCCAATTCACCCCCGCCATGGCCGGAGGAGAGCCGGTATCGGTGATTCTTCAATATGAATACACCTATTTTCTCGAAGAGGTAGTCCGGGACATTGAGAAATATCCCAATTTTACCGGACAACTGCTGGAACTGGGAACACGAACTCCGATAACGGATGCTCTGGTGGTAGTTCGGTTTATCGATACGGCCGCCTGTGACCTTTCGGTGCCGTTTGACATATACATCGAGCGTATCGGGCAGTTCGAAGGGCAGTACCTTGAAGAGGGAAGCTTGGTAACTACCACCGATTCCGAAGGCAGGTTTATCTTTCACTCGCTTCCCGCCTGTTCGATCGAAGTGAGTGCGCCGGTGGTCGGGTTCGAGGAGTTCGGGGAGAAGGAACAGTTGCGTACATCGGAGCAGATCGAGGTAACCTATCGCTTGCGAAAAATATCCTACAGCGACCTTCGGATGGTTGTGTATGGAAGAGAAGAAAAGAAAGAGGTGAGCAGACGTCAATTGCAGTTGCAGGAGGTGAAGAAGATTCCGGGGTTGCGGGGGGATGCGGTACGGGTGGTTCAGGCGTTGCCGGGCGTTGCTCGCCCAAGTTTTGGTGGGGGGGATGTAGTTGTGCGGGGCGGCGGAATGGGTGATTCACGATACTTTTTGGATGGAATTGAGATTCCTTTGCTTTTTCATTTCGGGGGGCTGATTTCTACCTATAATTCGGATGCTCTCGAAACGGTAGATTTTTATCCAGGAGGGTGGGGGACGCGGTACGGAAATGCCACGGCGGGAATAATCGAGATATCGAGCCGACCGGCCGAGATCGACCGATGGCACGGATATCTCGATGCGAATGTCCTTGACGGATCTCTTCTTGTCGAGGGGCCGGTTTTCGGCGACAAATTGTCTCTGCTTGGAAGTTACCGACGCAGTTTCATCGGCGAAATTGCCACACTTGTCACAAAACAGTTCCCAAATTTTCCGATTACGACGGTGGTTCCCTATTATTGGGACTACATCTTGCGGGCCGATTACGAGATAGGCGAACAAAACCATGCGTTTCTTACCTTTCACGGCGTTCAGGACGGAGCTGAACTGTTGGTTTCCGGATTTCGCGGGGGAAGCAAAGAGGTTCAGGAGGCGCAAGATGCATTCAAGATTAAGCTGCTATATCATATGGGAATCCTTGGTTGGGATTGGAATTCGGCGGAACGCTGGGAGAATGAATTCCGCTATTCATTCTCTTATCAGCAATATGAAGCGGCTGCCGGTGGCTCTTTTAGGACCGAATCGAACATATGGCAACAAAGCCTGCGCGAGCAGTTGAGTTTCATACCCTCCGAAAAGCTGAGAGCAAACGTGGGACTTGATGTGTCGGTGTTTCCGCTCGATATGCTGTTGTACATGCCGGGAAACAAAAATGACCTCAAAAAGGACACTTCAACCGGATGGTGGTTTGGAAATGTTGGGCCGTATTTCAATCTGGAAATACGACCGATCGAGAATCTCCTGATAACGCCCGGCCTTCGTTACGACTGGTACCCGGAGTTGAAGCACCAAGGAGGATGGCTTCCGGAATTCTGGGACTATGAAGAATTAGAGAATACAACTTCCTTGTCGGGAGAGCCGGCTTTCCGGATTTCCGGCCGGTACGAATTCATGGAGAATCACACGGCAAAGGCTTCGGCGGGAACGTACAATCAATCCCCCGAGCCGATAGGACAAACGATACATCCTACCTGGGGTGATCCCGAACTGCCGACAACCAAAGCGGCCCAGTATGTCGCCGGTTATGAGTGGCAGATGACCGATCTTGTTCGAAGCGATATTCAGACCTACTACAATCGGCAGTGGAATGTTCCGGAAATTGAATCGAACGCAAGTCTCAGCCGAGGAGAAACCTTTGGATTTACTTCCAGTGGCCGGAAACGAATGTATGGTCTCGAGCTTCTGCTTCGACACGATCAGAGCGATCGTTTTTTTGGCTGGTTGGCCTATTCCCTCTCCCGGACGGAACACTGGGATGAGAGTATGGAGCAGTGGGAGTTGAATGATAAGGATCAGACGCATAATCTGATTGCGCTGGGTACCTGGCGTCTTCCAAAGGATTTCGAGGTTGGATTCCGATTTCAGTATACTTCCGGTGATCCGTATACTCCGGTTACAGGGAAAACATACAATGAGAATAAGCGTAGATACGAAGCGGATTTCGGCGCAACGAACTCCGGACGTTTACCTCCGCACATACAGTTGGACCTGAGATTTGACAAAAAGTTCATCTTTCGGAAATGGATACTTTCGGCATACGTCGATTTTTTCAATCTTGGGTATTTTTTGTACAAGAGTCCACAAACATACATATCACCCTGGGATCCGTACGATTACAACAAGGGTGAAGCGAATATACAAACAGTCTATCAATACTCCATACCAGCAATCGGCTTAAAAGGAGAATTTTGAGCATGCCGTCAAGAAGCATTGTCCGGAGAGAGACACAATACCGCTTTCGAGCCTTTGGCGTCGCGATTATTGTCGGCACTATGTTCGTGGGCTGCGGAGGGTGGCCGAGTGAATTCGAGCAGGTTAAAGGTGACCAACCGAGAATGCTCGATATGGTATACCGCAATTTGTCCGCGGGACCTGATCGGCACGGCCGATATTTAGCGGAGGCTGCTCCCGGAGATACCGTGGAAGTGGATGCGCTTTTCTCCGGAAAGGAAATCCGTTCAATCACGTGGATGGTATCCTGCGATGTTCGCATTGGAGACTACGGAACGGGCGATACAGCTCTCAATTACCAGCCTCTCGAGCTACTGCCGGGTGATGAAGATCCCGGCTTTCCGCGGGCTCGTGATATCGCTTTCCGATTTGTCGTTCCGGATTCCCTGTTGGAGGTCGGAGTGCATCGGCTGCTTTCGATGTTGCCGCCGGAAGTTACCGACCAAATTCCCGATTCAATCGTGGGTAGTCTTGTGACGGGAATGGATCCTGAACAATTGGCGTTATCTCTGGGTCGGGCCATGGGTTCGGAATCTCAGGATACATTATTCAAAGCGTTACAGCTACTCACAACCCCGGTGCGCATACTCGCGGTGGTCAACGACACCTCTCGGTTTAAAAGTGATTTCGTGGTGCGAATGCACCGCTTCTTTGAAGGTTCATATCCCTACATTCATACAAACCGCAATCCTACGGTTCGGTTTGTCGGGATAGTCAAGATGAAGCGCCCTGAGCCCGATAGAGATTATGTCGGAAGTCTTCGTCCCAACGATACGGTTTTCGTGCTTGCCTCGGAACTACCGTATATCCCTGAAATATATTTCGGTGATCCGGGGGCACTACTCTTTACAAACACATTACTTGTCGACACGGGGTACGTTTACGCCGGCGTTACGGATACCGGGGTTTTTCGGTATACCGACACGAGGGATACAGCCACAAGCCTTACGTTTACGCCGAGCGGCACGGGCGCCGGACCGGGGTATGAACCGGAAATATACCGTTCTCAGTGGTTCGTGCAACACGCACCCGATGAAGAAGCCGTCGTGTCGGAGAGTGATTGGATAAGCATTATCACCACGGGGGGGGGGGCAACTCCGATCTCCCCGGCGCGCGATACCTCAATTACAGAGGCTACTTTGTGGGTACAAGTGTACGATGAATTCCTTGGCGAGTTCCAGCGTCCAACCGGATCTTCATTGCGGGAGGTGCAGGTGAATTTTCGATATACCAGGGAGTATGCGGAAAAATGGATGGATAACTGAATAAATGTGTAAGCCCGCAGTTCAGGTTTTGTCTCAAGGATTCAGTTTCGGAACTCCGGTCCCCCCCAGATCCCCATATCGTTGCGGGTGTCGTCCTCGTCTTTGTAGAGTTTCCCCTTTTTGCCGGCATTTCGGCAGGGGGAGTAGGGGGACAGTTCATAGCGGCGATACCGATCCGTGCGGCGCTTGTGGGCGGTCGAGTCGGGGAGGGAATCGTACACGATTCCGGCCAGGGTGGTATCACGAATACGTGATCGGTCGGTGGGGAGCGAGATGTCGTGTTCGACTGCAAGAGAATCGGCGCGGGAGCCGGCGAAGACCGGATCTTGTCGAAGGTTATAGGCATAGTCGACCGAATCGCCGTTCCTGTTCGTTCTCACTGGCAAACCAAGTTCCGAATTGCAGCCAAGGTAATCTCCGTCTGCGTTCCCAAAGACATTATTGAACTCGAATTGAACATGAGAAAGGCCGTCGCACCAGAGTCCGTTATTGGTATTGAATGCAATGATATTATTGTGAAGTACGGGGTTTGCCCCGTCTATCCGTATTCCGGCCGCAAAATTGTGAGCCACAATACTGTTGAGAATCACCGGGTCGGCTCCTTCGGAGCAGTAAAGGCCAACATTATTGTACTCAAGAACGGAATTTCTCACCAGCGGTCCGGTTCCACGGATTGTTATTGCGTTGCATGCATCGGCAATGTCGGTATAGGCAATCTCCGTGAATTCGGATTCCGAGCTGTCAAGCAGTATGCCGTACCAGGAACAATTGTCGACTCCGTTGGCCCGAGCTGAAATGCGAATTCTGTTGTTTCGTCGCCCTGCGCAGGACAGGCTCCCGCGAATCTTTATCGAAACCAGAAATGAATCGAGATCGTCATGCTGTGGTATTCGCTCGTCGTAGGCCAACGGCTTGCCGACAAAAACGCGGGTGCCGGGAGCAATTGAAAGCCGCACATTCCAGGGAACCAGTATATCGTCGGAAATCAAATAAGGACCTTCTTTCGCCGTCCAGTGTTCATCGCGCTCGATAACGCCCTGCTTCTCGGTCAATGCCTGTATCGATGAGGCGAATACCAGTATCGAAAGTGCTCCTGTCCATATCCAGCGTAACATCATTGTACTCCGGGAATCGAATCTTTGAATTCATAGTAAAGCGCCTGACTGCGCCATTTGGCGATATTGATGTAGTTTTCGTTTCCACCCTCTGCTTGTCTGCGCGGTACTTCGAGCAGACCGTGAGTTTCGAGTTCAAGCGAAATGCCCCCGCGGTCCCGGGAAGCATCCGGGATGTCGAGCAAATGGGAAAGCTGATTCGCATCGATTCGGATTTTACCGTTCCGGAACGGCTGCTCTTCCTCCAGTAGAACCTGCATTCCGTTGGATACCGCCGTCGCGGCATCGGAGCTGAGATCGGGGAGTTTTTCGAAACCCTTTTTGAGCTGTATTCGGAGAAAAGTGCAGTACCGATCGTATCGTTCAAGATCTGTCGAGGTGATTATCCCGTCGTGAATGGCCACCAGGTTTTTCTCTCGAAGAAAATTGATGACGGTGGAAACATGCTGCATTGTTGTGCTGAGAAGCGCGACCAGATGCTTTTGAATTGAATCCGAATCCCAACGGCTCTTCTGATGGAAAAAATAACGGAGCGCAAGTGCCACATCGGCTCCGTTGTTGCCGTGCGCGGACAAAAGCCGCTTATTGGCTTCGCGGATTTTTCTGCTGACCCCACGGATAATGCTCATGAACCAGGCCGGAACATCCTTGGTTTTCCCGGCGAAAGTATCGACGTCGATTACAATGAGAGAGCAATCGGTCAGGGCTCTTGCCGACGCGCTGCGCGGATTACCGTCGATTATGGCCATCTCGCCCAGCACGGCCCCCGGTCCAATTGTCGAAAGAGGTGTCTCAACCCTCCCGGTTGTGCGGTATACCAGTATGCGACCCGACTGCAGGAGGTAGAGTTCGCGTGAGCGATCGTTCTCACGGAAAAGGTTTGTGCCTTTTTTGTATGTTTTGGTGAACGGCTGCATATTCCCTGTCTCATATTGCCGCGGCATCGTTGAATGTTGTAGTTTAAGACATGTTGGGGTAGAAATACCCCTCATATTGTACAAATACCGAAAGACGAGGTGCAACAGAAATGAATGTCCGGCGGAAGTACCTCTCAGATAAGCTTATGTGCTCCCCCGGCGCAAGGTATACCCGCCTTGGGACATTCGTGGCGGTGTCCGGAATCATCTGCCTCATGTTTGTACCGGCCTGTGAAAAGAAACTATCGTACATGTTAACCGTACGGCCTGTTGCATCCGCCGGTGGCGAATATGCGTTCTCAGTGGCTTCCGAGGGGGCGGTTCATTTTCCGGATACTCATCACGTTTTCACCTCTTCCATGACATGTCGCCTTTCCGTCGACGCTCTTGAGGGAGACACGAATGCGGTTCTTCTGATACCTCGGGATGTGCGGGTGGATGCGGGATTTCTCGATTCGGCCGACATGAACGATCTTACGGCGGGCGTGTATCGAAATCCAGTCATCTTTTCTTTAACCGAAGGAATCGCTTTTCAAAACGGTCGGGATCAGATACCGAGTTCTCTGGTGGGCCAATATGATCTGGTTCAGCAGTTATCGAAAATTATTCCCCGATTGCCTTCAAGAGTCGTTTCTCCTGGAGACGAATGGGAAAACTCTTTCCCCGCCGGGCTGAAAACGCCTCAGGGCGAGGTCCGCGCTCACGTGTACCAATCTCTGGTATTCAACGAAATTGACACCGCCACAACAGGATCTCGTCGGGCACATATATCCTGGACCTTCAGCAGGCGGATTGAAGTCTCGCAAGGGGAAATTACCGGACCGTTCATCCAAAAACTTCCTCATCAGGCTACGGGCACCGGGACCGCGGTTCTGGATCTCGCCGACGATCGCCTCATTCGAGCCGAAATCGAGTTG
>CAYFVL010000100.1:0-18333 GCA_964346405.1 uncultured Fibrobacterota bacterium | reverse complement strand
TCGCTCTCGACTGCGAAACTTGGGCTAGATAATCTTCGATTGCTTCTCGAATGACTTTCCGACGTGGCTCACCAATTTGTTCACGTGCCATGGAGTTTTCCAGCTTGTTCAGCCAGATTTTCCGCCAGTCTTCCGCTGTCTTGGCAGAATTTGCTTTTCTGAATTTTGTCGCGGCTGGTGTGCTGTTCGAGCATTTAAAATCTGATCGAACGGCTGATGGTGATGATTCAGGCACAATGATGCTATGCTGCATGGCTTCCTCCATGAAGGTGATTGATAGGTTTTTGGGTATGCCCGGACGCACCCGTCCCCCGTCGGCGGTACCGAATGAATTTCGGCTCCACCGTTGCGTGGTCGGCGATCGGGATCGGTCGAAGGGTGGTTGATCGAGATTCCGAAATAAGCGCTCTCGCCTGCAGGAACTCACCCCCTCCGAGAGAAACTATTCACTATAATAGTAGATTGCCGCGCCTCAAGGCAAATCGAAGGCACATCGGAGAGTCCGCGCGGGATTCCACGGCCCCCGTAAGTAATCAAAAATTCGTTTTTTTTTCTTGGCCCGGGTTTCACAGTCGAGAGACGCCATTATTATATTTTCCTTCTATTCAACCTTCGATCTTAACCCAGGCTTCGCAGAATGCCGTGAGTCGGTTGCGAAACCTGGGTTAGATCGGTTCTTATACCCCGGAGGCTCTCATGAAATCTCGCTCGTACCGTCCGTTGCTCAAACTCGCATTGCTCATGACCGTTGTCTCGGGATCGTTCTTCCGGTCCTTTTCTCAAGTGTACCCCGACACTCTCTGGGTACCGGTCATTTTCTACGACTACCATTCCAATTGTTCAAATCCTGAATTTCAAGTACCCTGTGATGGACATCCTCCCAATGGATTTCAAATTTGGTATGATATGGTCCTCTACGACCAGGTTGAGTGGGATACCTTGAACTCCGGCTATTTTCAGCTCGACTCGATACCCAAGCCAATCCCCAACCCTGAGGTCATCGGCCTGCAAACCCGTCTTGCCTACTGGTTTCGTCCCTGGGAACAGGGCGGAGGCCGAGGGGATTCTACGGTTCCCAAGTATGTGGCTGGGTACCCCTCGGAAATCGCCTACCTTGGAGACTTTACCGTGGATCACGACACCTCATTCAAAGATATCGTGATCCATGATTCCCTCCCTTTCCTTCATCAAGGGAACGGTATGTATGGATTCGAGAACGACGATTTCTTCCCGCTGGACGACCGTGGGTTCGGAAGGGAAGGCTGGTATCACAACTATTCTTTCACCATGGAGCTGCACTGGCCGTTCATCATGCAACCCAATCAGGTTTTTGAGTTTTCGGGTGATGACGATATATGGGTCTTCATTGATGATCGTCTTGTAGTGGACATTGGCGGCATTCATGTCCCGCATTCCGGAGGTTTCAATACGTCGGACCTGCACCTCGAATACGATGAAGCATACACTCTTTCTTTTTTCTACGCCGAACGCCACACAAAAGAATCCCACATTGAAATCATCGCAAACATGCTTACCGCTCCTCGCTTGGAAGAACTGATCATTGAATTCGAACCGGACGACGAAATCCAGGCGGGTGACACACTGTCAATCAGGGCGACTTTCCGAAATACGGACAAAAAACCGGTTTCAACCTACACCCTGCCCGGGGTTATGCAATGGGGACTGATCGACCATTACAACACCTACTCAACGTTAACACGCGTCAATGACATGGAGTACCGCTTCACCCCCACCGAAGCCTACACCACCGCTCGAATCTGGGGAACATACCTGGACAACTCCGAGCCGCACAACCCAATCCTGATCACTGATACGGCGTACATTTACGTCAGGCCCGGACCGCCGGACCGCTTGGTGGTTGAGCCCACCGACGACAGTACGGCGTCATTGCGTGACGACAACCCGCTTGAAGAGACACACATCGCATCGGCCGACACTATCCAAGACCAAGTCTATGCCATACTCCGAGACATGTACGGTAACTGGGTGGCGCCCGCGACAAACGTTACCTGGACGGTGGACTCGCAGAACATCGCGCAAATCACTCCGGGATCCGGCACCGCCCACGGGCAGGGCACGGTGAAACGCGGCCTGTTCTCCGGAACAACAACTGGGTCGGCAACGCAAGACGGCTTTTCGGATGATTTCTCGATCACCGTGGCAGATGCGACATATGACGACCTCAGAGTAGCATCCGGCACGGACACGACATACGTCGCAGTGGACTCTTTGGTTATACCGGCCGGGCGGGATACTACGATGTATGTGCTGGGCCGAAGGACATACGATGAAAAGTGGGTTCTTGTGACGGCCGGTTGGATGACCGCCGATCTCGACATATCGTCTCAATCACCAGGCGAGGGCAGTGAATACACATTTCAAGGCGTGCGAGAAGATACCGGTACCATCGCGGTAAGCTGGGCAAACGAAACGACTACGCTTCTGGAACAAATCCCCGTAATTTTTACAGCTCCTCCCGTAAGTATCCGCGAAAATAACCCGCATGAATGGCCCGATCCCCAGCTTGACCCGGGACCTCAACCGGCCGCTCGAGTTACCGAAGTATACCCTCAAAAACAGAAACCCAGTGTTCCGGCCTCCACCCTTGCCGACAGCTTCCTGATCGCACCCAATCCGATGACACCCTCTCTCGCAACCGGAGCCGCTCGACTCCGGATCCTTTCCGGGCCCCAAAATACCGGGCAGGGACTCGGACTTGTTCGACAAGAAGGGGGTGTTCTTTTCGTGGTCGAACTACCGACAAAACAGACGAACCGCATTGCGGCAACCGACCTGAACGGAGTCGTCACAATTCACGATGTAGCCGGTACGCCGGTGTATCACGAATCATTTCAGTCGAATCAAGCGGAATTCGACCGGGGAGAGCTGATTCTGTACTGGAACGGCCGTACCCCCGATGGCCGAAGGGTTTCGCCGGGTATATACCGGGCAGTTCTGCGTATCTCCGGTACGGGAATCAAGGTACATCGCACCGGTGCTCTTGGCGTCACGCGGTGACCCGACGCTTCCGTCACCCCGATTCGGCTCACCGGCATCGACGAAGAAATCGTGGCCGGGTACGCTCTATAATTTTATATTCTTATCTATATAAGGTATCGAAGCTATCGGCGCATGTTCATCGTGCGCATGCGCGTAGATCGTGCTCGTAATCGAAGGCTCACTTCGGCTACGACGGCATAGGAGTACGGAAAAGGTATGAAACTCACAATTTTAAGAATCCCGACCGAAATTATTCTGGTGTTTTTCGGTGCGGCAATCGCTGGAAACCCAATCATAACCCACATGTACACCGCCGATCCGTCGGCACACGTATTCGAGGATCGCATGTTTATCTATCCTTCGCACGATAAGGACGATAACGACTGGTTCGACATGGAGGATTACCACGTTTTTTCATCAAGAGACATGGTGAACTGGATCGATCACGGGATTGCGTTGCATGTCGACGACGTTCCCTGGGCATCGAGATACATGTGGGCGCCGGATTGCGTGTTCAGAAATGGAACCTACTATTTCTATTTCCCCGCCCGGGATACCACCGACAAATTCCGTATCGGCGTAGCCACCGGAACAAATCCCCGAGGGCCGTTTATGCCGGAGTCGTCGTGGATCGAAGGAAGTTTCAGTATCGACCCGGCCGTGTTTATCGACGACAACGACACGGCGTACATGGTATTCGGCGGGCACGGGGCCGGCAATTCCGACGGATGCTATATCGCAAGACTTGCGGGGAATATGCTCGAGTTCGACGAAAACCCCCGGAAGGTAGAGGGGCTTAAGGATTTCTTCGAGGCAGCCTGGATTCACAAACGTGACGGCATCTATTATTTGTCCTATTCCGCCAAGCACACGATCCACTACGCGACAGCCGGGAATCCATACGGTCCGTACGACTACAAAGGCATGGTTATCGATGATGTGTCCGGGTGGACCAATCATCACTCATTCGCCGAATACAACAACCAGTGGTACGCATTCTATCACAATGCCGAGCTTCCGGGAGGGAGCACGGAAAACCGAAGCGTATGCGTGGACTACCTCTACTACAATGAAGACGGCACAATGCAGATTGTCGAACAGACCGAAGAGAGCGTTGATCCGGTTCCATATACCCCCGACCCGGTCAGTGCGGTCGATACGGTTCAGGCGGAAAACTACACGACTCACAACGGTATTCATACGATACGATTCGGTTCGGCCGGTCGAAGCCTTGGACGAATCGAAAGTGGAGATTTTCTACGCTACGAAGCACTGGATTTCGGTGAAAAAGCGGGAGAGATCCTGCTTGCGGTTGCGGGCGAACAAAGCGGGGTCGGAGTGGAAATCCGGCTGGACAGTCTCGAGGGCAACGCCGTCGCCGTATTCGATCTGGAAACGCCGACCGAGACGGAAACCTGGAAGATCCAAAGCGAAATTCTCTCTACCACAGTCGACGGTGTCCATGATGTATTCTTCGTCTTCACCGGCGCCGGAGACATATCAATGGGGCTGGACTGGTTCGTTTTCAGTCCCTGCAGCGGAGTTTCAAATGCGCTTCGCAGCCCCGATCAGCTCTGGTCCGCCAAAAGTGCGGGCCGGACCCCGCCAACCGCCCGGCCGCTGTATGACATCCGCGGAAGGTCCGCGACTCCGTCGAGTTCATCGCCGATTCAGGT
This sequence comes from uncultured Fibrobacterota bacterium, assembly GCA_964346405.1. Lineage (GTDB taxonomy): Bacteria > Fibrobacterota > Chitinivibrionia > Chitinivibrionales > CAYFVL01 > CAYFVL01. The sequence goes on along the minus strand of CAYFVL010000100.1, from coordinate 13,636 downwards.
ATTTCTGGACTCGCGGGGAAATCGGCAACTTCAGATTCGCCATTCGGCTATTCGTCGGTGAGCTTATAATTTACAATAACGACAGCAAAGAAACAATTTCTTGCTCGTACTCGAAGGCGAAACGGTACTCGTACTCGGGTATCGAATCTTTCCGTAAAGAGCCTCGATTTACGAGTACGAGTACCAATACCGCCCCGGCAGGGCTGAGCAAGAGTACGATAAAGAGAATGGGTTATCCCTTAAGCTTTGCCTTCATAGCCTCGAGTTTACTGTTCACCGACTCACTCGTACCGGTACTCCCAAGATTCTCGAATTCCTTCTCCAGCGAATCTCCTCCGGTGTCTTCGGCCATTTCCTGCGCGGCACTCGCTTCAAACGATGATCGCTCAGCTTTGTTTTTCATCCTTTCGATCAGATCGGTTGTCCGCGAATTGCCGATCTTCGCCTTTGCATTGTAGATCTGCTTTTTGACATCAGCGGTTTTGGCCTGAGCTATGATAATATCCTTGTTGCGCTTGAGATCCGAAAGCTCTTCTTCCATTTTTCGAATACTCTCCTTGAGCTTTTCCACCTCGACACGCTGTCCTTCCCACTGCGGCCGAAGTGACTCGGCTTTTTGCTCGTGCTCCTCGGATCTGGTGAGCGCTTTCGCGGCAAGGTCCTCTTTGCCCTGCTTGAGAGCAGCCTCGGCTTTGGACTCCCAGAGTTCCTTGTTCTGGATTTCCTTGTCGACCAGAGCCTTGGTCTGACGTTCGGTCGCGATGACATTCATCACGCTTTCCTTGGCCTCACGAAGCATCCTTTCCTGGTCCCGGATTGCCTGCTCAAGCATCACCTCGGGCTTTTCCAGCTTGTCGACCGCCTTGTTCGCGTTTGCCTGTCCTACTTTGAATAGTCTGCCAAGAATGCTCATTGTATCCGCCTTTCATTTTATACTTTGTTCATGGGAACCGCACTTCCGTATGTCCGAGCTTTCGTATTCGATCCGCGTCGGAATACCCGGGAAAACAGGCGGTTCGATTCACGAGTACCAGTATCATCGATTTCGCTATGCGAAATCGAACTGAGTACGAGTAAGGTTATATGCTTTGGCGCCGATTGCCGAACGCCTGTTCATTTCACATACTCAGACAAAAGCGATTCTGCCTTGTCAACAGCAAGCTCGAGAGCATCGAGCACCGACAGCACCTCGTTGTCGTCGAGATTACCGGTTTCGCGGCTTTCGATAAGCACCAACCGTGGATCGTCGGGATTGGTTGTGTCTATGCCGATACTTACCGGCAGGATATCGGTATTCAAATCCAGCACTTTGAAATAAAACTCCTTGTCGGCGACCTCGGAAACATTGCCCAGATCGACTTCAAAAATCATGACGCCGTTGGTGGCGGTAATGAACACCGGCAGCTCATCGGCGCGCCGGACACTCAACACATTCTCATCCACCATTTCAACCGTAAAGTCATGCCCCGACAGGAACTCTTTCAGTGACCGACGGGTGGTGGTCTTCACCGTGACTGAATCAATCATACTCACTCCTTGGTTATTTGATACGTTTTTCCGCTCTTCTGAGCAGACAGGATTCCTTTTTCGAGAACGCGGAGATCGCTCTCCGAATTGGCCAGGACAATAAGCGTATCGCCTTTCGCGAGCGTCGTGTTCCGAGGCGGGTTCAGCAACCGTTTGTCGCCCCGAATGAGCCCGATAATCTGCAAATCGGTGTCGTGGTCCAGAGCGGCTATTTGCAGGTCCCGGATTTCGTATCCCTCCACCCGTGTGGGCGAAAGGTATAGTTGACTACCTTCTTTGTGAGTCAACAATTGCCCTATGACCTCATTTATGCCGGGGCTGACAAATTCTTGTGCGAGCAAACACCCCCCAAGCCCTTCTTCGGAGATCACTCCGTCGACATTGGCCCGTTTACACGTCCGGATACTTCGCTCGGAGACGACCTCGGCGATAGTCTTGATCGGTCTGCCGATATCCTTCTCGATTATCTCGACAAGCGCCGCCGTTGTAAACGTTCGGGCATCGGACCGGATGTCATTTGGGTCGTCGGCACACACAATAACCCCGGCACATTCGGTGACATTGGCCCGCATCAGTATATCTTCGTCGGTGGAGATACCTTTCACAAAGAGCATTCCCTCTTTTGCCAATTCGAGAGGTAGTTCCTCAAGCTTTTCGGTGATCAGAACGAACCGCTTTTTTCGATTGCTGTCCACGGCACGCAATTCGGATATGAGGCTGAGAATTCTCTCTTCTCCCGGATAATTGCAGATAATGATGTGATCCTTTTCGGTAATCGTCATCAAACCTCTCCTCTTCTTTGCCGCCAGATCGATAAACGCATTGGCAATGTAGCCCACCAGATAGCCGATCAGTCCAATCCCCAGTATCATGCAGGGATATGAAATGATAAATCTTCCCACCGGCGTCACCGCATAGAAATCCCCATATCCCACCGTTGTCATGGTTACCATCGACCACCACACCGCATCCAGGAATGTTATGTCCTGTGCGGTACGCTCGACAAGATAGAACAAAGTACCGAAAAACAATGTGAGACCCGTCGCCCAGGCCACGATTGTCAGCAGCTCCCTGCTCAGGGATTCACGAAATCGAATGACACTTCGCAGGCGACTCAAGAGTACTCTGAAAATCATGGCTGCTGCTTCACTCTCTATTCAATGGTCCCCGTCCAAACGCTTTCGGTATGGTGGGAGTAGTATAAAGTATAGTTATTTCCAATAACGCCAGCCTTTCAGATATGCGCTCAAGACCTCGGGATTATCCATGGTACTCGCCGTGGCAAGGTGACGATCCTGCCGAAGGTCCGGTGCGAACTGAAATGAACACGCAACGATTTCGGGACTCAAATAGCGAGTGGGGACCTCGATTCGGGTTTTCACACCAACAAATTCGGTATCGGAAGCCGCAACGAACCCCCAATCACCAAACGAGGGGACATATGCATGGTACGGGACCACGTGCTCGAATGCGGACGACTCAAGAGTTGCGACAATCGACCAGAACGCTCGTGACGCGAAAAACGGACTCGTTGCCTGGGTCACGAAAATCCCGCCGGGGGCCAGCCGACCATGGACCATCTGATAGAACTCAAAGCTGTACAGCCGAGCCAGAGAAACGTTACTTGGATCCGGTAAGTCGGCTATTACAAAATCGAAAGTTCCGGTTTCCCGTTTGACGAAATTGAACGCGTCGGTATTGATCACCACTACCCGCGGATCCTCCAGGCTCCCCCTGTTTACCTTCCGCATCCAGTTATTCGTTCGCGCGATCTCCGTCATCTTTGGATCGAGATCGACGACGAAAACTGAATCGACGGACTCGTATTTCAATAACTCCCGGGCAACCAGGCCGTCTCCTCCGCCCAGAACCAGAACTTTACGCGGACTGTTTCGAATTCCTGCCAACGAAGTATGCACCAGCGACTCATGATACCGGTACTCATCGAGTGTGGAAAACTGCAGATTGCCATTGATGAACAGACGGACATCATCGCGATCCCGGGTAAGCACCAGCCGCTGATAGGGCGTCTGGGTTTCATAGATTATCTGATCGGAATACAACGACTTACTCCAGAGCCCGGTAAGAGCGGGAGACGCGACAAAAAGGGCGGCCAGAACCAGGCCGGCGACTACCGAGGCGACAACAAACGTACGGTATAGCCTGGGTGAAAACCCTTTCCGAAACCCCCACAGTACCATGTAGCCGATAATCATGTTGACCAGCCCGAACACCAGAGAGCTTCTGAAAAGACCGACAAACGGCATGATCACGAACGGAAACAGCAAGGTCGCTACCAATGCCCCGAAATAATCCAGGCTCAGGACATTGGAGATATTGACTTTGAGCGTGTAATACCGCTCCATTATACGAGTAAGAAGCGGAACTTCCAGGCCGATGAGGATACCGATGCAGAGTACCAGAAGGACCATTACGAAATAGTAGGAGTCCGCGGCGGCTGCGTATGTCAGGTAAAGGATAGGAATGCAGATCCCACCCAGAAATCCCAGCGCGATTTCGACAATCACAAAAGTGGGTAGAAGGGCGCCCTTAACGCCGCGCGACACATACGCCCCGATACCCATCGCGGCCATGTAGAGCCCTATCGTTATAGAGAATTGCTTTATGCTGTCGCCGAGGAAATAGGAGGTCGTTGTCGAAATGAGCAACTCATAGACAATGGAACAGAGTCCGGCGATAAACACCGACATGATAAGAATGCCGGCTTCTTTGCGGACCGGATTTGTTTCAGACATACATCCTCGAAATACCGGTAGAACTGAAGGTCAATCGTGTCGCGGTCATGTCCTGGGATCCGGGTTAACCGATTCCGGAGTCTGTCCGAAACCTGTAATGCAGTCGGTTTGGAAGCCTGAGGTTTCTTCCCGTATTCCACTCCTGTCGCAAACCGGGGTATACGAAACGCTACTTCCCCGCCTGTGGACCACCCCCCAATGCTCTGGCCCCACCGACACTTCCTCCACGAACCGACTGCCCGGGGTAGTAACCGCGCGGACCCCCAAAATAGAGGAAGGTCCCTCCTCGTGAATAGCCTCGGTATCCGGGATATCCCCATCCTCTGAGGCTTACAACCATGAGGAGAACATACACAACGGCAAGTACACCAATAAGCCCGAATAGTTTTTTCTTGTGATCACCCATTATCAGTTCCCTTCGAACATCTGCGGATTTGCGGCCGCGGCCATTATAACACCACCAATTAGTGCAAATATCCCCGCCCACAAGAAAGGTAATGCACTCGCGGCTTTCTTTGTCACTGTTACCTGCACCGGTTTTCCAATACCCGAGTTCGATCGCTCAGTATCGAGATCCAGCAAGTATGTGCCTTTTTTGGGGAATGTCACTTTCATCTTATACTTGTTTTTCGTCTCGGACCAACTGCCCTCGCTGTCGTATCCCGAAGCGCTCCAGAATTCATCACCGAACCCGAAAAGGTAATCGCCGTTCTTGTCGAGCACCTCACAGTTAACGGCACTCCAGTCGACATTGTCCCTCATATCGGCGGTACTCTGGCGAACCTCGAACACGTAGACGGATCGGTCCTTCCGCACCTCGATCGGATGCGGTTCACTGCTCCCGTCGACCGGCACGGTGAACTGAAGCTTTTTGCCGGCATCAGCATTCATGAACATCGCCGTGACAAAACTTACAAGAGCAAAAACGACCAGTACGGCGGCGTAATGCGATCTACGTCGCTGCGGCTCGACTTTTTCCAATGATTCCAAATTCATAATAATTCCCGGATCCAGACGGCACTGTTCATGCCATGAGAAAAAACAGAACTGAAGAAAAGCTTACCATCACTCCGGCTTCGAGGAAGGCGGCGCCGACATTCTTGTCATTTGAGATTTCGGTATCGAGGCTTGCGCCGGGCAGGATGACCTTGTCGAAGAAAATTCTCATCAGAGGCAACAAAACGAAAATAATCGCCGCATCTATGCCGAAACTCCGCAAATTGCTCCCCCAACCGACAAAACTGCCCGATGATGCCCGCATGAGTACAATGCCCAGGGCAACCAGGCCTCCACCAAAAGCGACGCCGGCGGCGACATTGTCCTTCTCGATTTCCGCGTGCACATCATACGCGGTAATTGCATTGTACAAAACCCCAAATGCCACCAGAAGAACCTGCGCAAGCAGAAAAAACACCAGAGCGGTGAGAGGACCGCCGCCCGTGCCATGAACAGCACCCGCTATTATGCATCCGGATGCGACATAGGAACCAAACTGGACGGCTCCGGTACCGGTATTTCGATCCTCGATTATTTCTTTGATGTTACTGAATTTCCACAGAATGAGTTTGTCGTTGATAAATCGCGACAAATTCAAAAGCAACAACCCACCTATGGAATACCCGCCAACCGACAGCAGATCGACAGCAAGACCTTTTGGCGGTCCCAACAGTGCCCCCAGAAAAATTATCACGACTGCAATAAAATAGCCGGTAAGGCTGACCGAAAGCGCCAGGTTATCCCGCTTTGTAAGCTGCAGATCAATTGAGTAGGGGGTCAGAAGATCATTGGCGAGCTTTGCAAGAACAAGGATCGCAAGAAAAAGACCAAGAAAACTTACCGCCTGCAACAGTTCCAACTGGATCCATACCATTTTTTTTCCTCTATGCTCTCAACTAAGTCGTAAATCGGAAATGTCAACCCGACAGTCGAAAAAAGCCGCTCGTGCCGATTCTTATCGCGGTATCAGGCGCCTCTCATGATCTATCGGAAAAAGTGTCGCTCCCGGATTCGTTTGCCGTGAGCCGCCCTTCGTACTATGAGACCGATTCCGGGGAGGCCCGCAGAGAGAACACCGAAATCTGGGAAGGTTTGATCGGCTCCGAGTACGAGGCTTCAAAGGAACCGTCGGACCACTTTTCCACCGAGACAAAATGCTGCTCGTCGTCGGATTCAAAATCCCAGAAATAGAACTCCTCGGCATCCTCCAGTTGTCCGTTTCGGAGAAATTGCGCTTTCCCCGAATCCTCATATTCGTAGCGAACGCCTTCGAATACGATTTCACCCTCTTCATTATCGTCGATCTTCTCGAGTTCGGATTTTGAAACCCCGAGATCACTCAGCTTGAGTTTTCTCAATGTAATACTGATTTCGAGTTCGTCGTCCTTTTCTATTTCGACCCAGAACTTCTCGTTACCCGCGCTGCACTCCAGTTCGTGCCATTTAAACCCGCCCTGGCGGTATTGATGATGAGCATCGACCACAAAATCGATATCCCGAAGATCGGGACCGACGCCGGCAACGCTGAATACGCCCCCGGGAGCGACATTCTCAATGGAAAGCGCCTTTGGGGAATCTGATTCTTTTTTCGGGGATTTCTGCTTCCGGGAACTCTGCCAGAGGAAAAACAGAAAGGAAAGAGCCGCCACGGCAAGAATAATGGTAAAAAACGACATAGTGGTTCAACGGCTTTCGCTGGAGGATTTCGACCGATCGGATCAATGAAGAATATAGCTTCGTCTTGGTTGTGGTGTCAAATAGGTCGTAGTTATCGATTTGATACGTGCTGAAAAAACGTCGCACATGCCGGCAGGTCTGTGCACGGGCAACCGGTTTCTCCAGAAACTACTTGATTTATCAAGTGCTCCCTCGTGCCTGATGTATTATGCACTATTTCCGGGTATTTTGCCGGCGAAAAGCGGCTGGGCAGACCCCGGTATGGCTGCACCTGCTCTTTTGCAATCGTTACAACCCCGAGAGAGTTTGCCCCGTCCGGGTCACCTGACCACTCGAACGGAGTCCAACCAGGTCGGGGGCGCTGGGAGACTGTGCGACTTACCACTCCAGCCGATTCTGTTCAAGGCACCGCTGAAGGTTTTTCGGGCGGTAGGACTTTTTTGCTTCCCAGCGTTTCTTCACCGAGGAATGAATTTCCTCAAGCCGCGGCCCGAGCATGCCGATCGGACGTTCGTAAGTCGGACGGAGTTTGTAAATGCCTGTTCGGCTCTGATGAATTTGCCCCTCGGGGTTAGAGTGCATTATTCGTCGCAGATACCGTTTGTTAATTGCAAGGCCCGCCTTTTCAGCATGTGTCAACATCCAGTACAGCGTAATATCCGACAGCCCGGTATCTTTCAAGCCACCCCCGACATTTCCGTGGGTCCCGGCAAACCAGGCTTGTTTAATCGTTTGTCCCCGACTGGGACTCCCGATCCAGTAAGTTGGGCGAAAGTCGTCACGAACTTCATCGATTCCCATCGCGTGACATCCATATTTTATAATCCTGCTCAGAGAAGTGTCGTGGAACTGACGCTTTTTCAGATTGCCGTCCTCGAGGATATTCAGCGGTATGCCAAGCGCCCCGACAGTGTCCCATACTCCCATGAAGGTGATATTGGGCTGATAAGAGTAGCTCCGACGAAACTCCCTGGAACGTTCCTGCCAAGGCTTCTCGCGACGGTTTCGATACAGGCTGTAAGCTTCGGGAATTCTGTCCGCATGCTCACTCTTGAGAATGCCGCAATTTCGGATGAATCCACCAAGACTTCGGGCCGTATACGCTCCACGACTGTATCCAAACAAAAAGACTTCATCGCCGGTCTGATAGTTATGAACCAGAAACCGGTATCCGTCGCGGATATTCTTATCGATACCCTTGCCCGTAATACCGGCAACCCTTTCATCGTGATAGGAGCCCAGTCCCCAATCGTAGAAGACCGTCTGTATCACTCCCTGCTTATCGGTGGGCTGAATCGCACGGGCAGTTTTCGTCACATTCGAGACCAGTTCCTTCTCCGGAGAATTCCAGGTGCCGTCGCTGCAGATGATTATCCGTTTCATGGAGCAGAGTTCCTTTCAAATGAGAGTTCCAGCCGGCTCGCTGCAAAATCCGACGGTTACGCCGGATTCATATCCCTTCAAGAACCGCTTGAATCGCCCGGTACAGCGCCTTGACCATCGGCGGTGAGTACACACGTTTCGCATAATGCACGATATCTTCGCCCGGCTCTTCTTTACCAAGCAGATTGTAAAGAATCGGCCGTCCGGCGTCCCTCACTGAAATCCGCTCGTACAGCAATGTGCCCTCGGCGGTCCAGATCTGGCCGTGGAATGTGCTTTCCGCCGAGATGGAAATCGGCCTTTCGTAAGAAGGCCCGCGGGCACGCCAGGATTCCGGCTGATAGGTCGAGTGTCGAACGTGTACCGAATACGGAATAAAGACCAGTTCGGCGCCGGTACTCTCGGCGACGACCGCCACCGCGGCCGCGGTAGCCGATTGGTCGACTGTATCGGCCGAGATTTTCGAGTACCCGAACAGGCTCGGGCCGAGGGAATCAATCAGATCTGTTGGTGTCGCGAGAACCGCCTCGAATTGCCGCGACAACTCGTATTTCAACAGCGCATTCACGGTCTCTATGAAAAACGTATCGGAAAACTGAGAATCGGGAAGTGCCCGCGTGTTGTCGCTGTAGCGAATTTCGATATCCGATTGGGAAACGCAGGCAATCCGGTCGGCGTCAGTGAGCAGTTTATTTGAGTGCTCATGACGGTACAACACGGGTCTGGAAACACTACAGGCGAGAAAGAGCAGAGCCGGAAGAAGGGTCGGGGGCATGCAGCCTTTGAGATTTTTGGAAAGTTTCATGTCGGTTTTATCCAAAACAGCACGATGCTATTACATGGGGGGAATCGGCATTGCGAAACCCGGGTTGATTTGCACACGAAAAAACACTGCCAAATGCTGCACAAACGCCCCTGAACATTGTCGAATAGCCTGATTCCGAAAATACTATATTTCGCCGGTACGGATGTTTACGACCAATTCCACATGTCGGGACAACAGGATCTTACAAAAACGGGGGTGCGTATGAAGCCGGTTGTAGCGGGAATCGCTCTTCTTGCCGTCGTGATATTTGCATCTGTGATCTTACTAGCTAGCCCACAGGACTGGGTCAATTTCCGGCCATTGTGACGCACGCCTCAGATTGCCCATCAGCTTTCTTGTTATCCCTCCCAAAACGTAGATTTCTCTTTGCGGATCGTCGCGGGGAAACCTCTCATTTTTTCTCTCCCCGATTCGTAATGAATATGAACACGGCACCTGCGTGTCTTCCGCTTCTTTCTCCGAATAAACCTGCTGGATCGGGACTGGGACGACCATGGGACGAATACAAAAACACTACCGAAAAACGGCTCCCAAGGTAAAAAACGGGAAAGTTCAGAAAAAAAACAATCAAAAGGAGACCCCCACCTACTGGAACACCGCCCAACGGGTTCCGGTCATCGACAAGGAGGCTCCGGGGCATGGTTTCAAGCATTACTTGAGAAAACGGGATATTCTCGAATTTATCGATATTCTGCCGGAGTGGGATAGAATTTCCGAAGGACTCAATGCGGTTGTACTCGCCCGTGCGCACCCATGGGCCGACGGCCTGCATCATCCTGAATACGGGGTGATCAAAATATGCGCCTGGGAACGGGATAAATGGACCGAATTCACCCGCGAGGGATACGAAGAGCACAGGAAACTCCTGAATCGCCTCGAGGTTTCCTGCGAGAAACGCCACAGCTTCTATATGTGCAAGTTCGATGAGAAATCAATCAAGGCATATCAACTTTTGCACGTATTTCTCCACGAACTGGGCCACCACCACGACATGATGACCACCCGGAGCCAACTGGAGAGCAGTCGGGGAGAGTCATACGCCGAGGAATACGCACTCAAATATGAGAAGATGATCTTTAATCGGTACTTTGAAGTGTTTGGGTACTGATGCATCGGAGCGGTGCGCGGTTGTGTGGTTTCACACACCATTGCCTCGATCCGCCCGGTCCACAAGACGTGAAAGTGATCCTTTTCAAATCCTTCTCCCGGCGAGTCGTTTTCCAATCGAAATCGACAACCGAGTGATGACTATAAGACCCGTTTTGAGGCAAGTTTGGTTCTCCGGGAAAAAGTATCAGAAGAAACCGGGATGAACGTAATCCCGGCTCGCCTCAAGCAGTCGGTCGGTCATCTCCGGGATTTTTTCCGAATCCATGTTCTTGAGAAGTGGATCTCTACCGAGTGCTTCGAGCAGAAGCTTACGATTACCCGAAATCGCGGCTTCGACATAGTTCTCAATGATACCCGATATGAGCACCAGGTGTTCTTGCACAGGCTGCGGAAGTGGCGTTACCGTATCCGGCACAGCCTTATTCTCGCTGTAGGTGACCATTCGTTCGAGAACGGCTCCCCGCGGCACTCCGGGGAGTTCGTCACCATGGTAGGGCAGATTGCCTACATCGTAAAGCGTCCGATTCAACAGAAGCGCCGGGATTATTCTTCCTGCCGCCTCATTCGACATCTTGAGATCGATTTCATCTTTTCCCGACAACAATGATACCAGTTTGGCTCGTTCTTTACCACGCCAGGCCACCTTGCGCTCCTGAATGGAGGTTAAGAGGACTCCGTAATCGGCCCCAAGGTCGGTGTTTTCATTGACAAATTCGGCAAAAAACTCGGCATTGTGCCGGTCGCCGCTGTATGGAAAGACTCCATAGCGAAGAAACAGGTTCATTTTGATATTGGCCCGGGAAAGGTCGGGAATGTCTGAATTGTAGAGCCGGATACGTTCCGAAGTATACCCCCGCCGGGCAAGTTTGTCGCGCAGCATCTGAAGGCCGTCTTTGCCGTCCAGTCGAAATTCTTTCATCCAACTGCAGTGGTTGATTCCGCATACACTGAGTTTGGTTCGCGCCCGCCATTCATTTTTGTCGAATCCCAACTGATCGGCCAGAAACCGAAGCCCACCGTACAGTTCGTGACAGCACCCAATTGTGTTTACTTTTGTTTCCCGCGTAATGGCTCGAGTCAGGATTGACATTGGGTTGGCCAGGTTGAGAATCCATGCTTTCTCATGCCCGACTTCCTCGACATCTCGTGCAATGGATAAAATGGAAGGGATATTCCGGGCTGCGCGAATGGCTCCGCCAATACTGAACGTGTCGCCGACCGGCATATAGATGCCGTATTCCCGTGGTATTTCAACATCGAACTGCATGGCCTCCAATGAACCGACGGCAAACGATATGATTACAAAACGAGCCCCTTCGAGAGACTTCCGCTGATCGGTTGAACTCTCTATTCGTACTTTGGAACCCAGTTTTTCCGCGGTCACTTCGGCAAGGGCGGTCTGCGGGCCAAGGTTGGTTTGGTCGACGTCTTCCATCACAAGGACCGGATCATATAATGATTGAATTTCATCGTCGGAGAGCGATACAATCAAATCGCGAGAAATCTTGTGCCCCCATTGCGGGCTCGCGGCCCCCATCAACACAACTTTTAACTGTTCTTTCATCAAAACCTCCTGTTAGCAACATAAAATACCAAATGGACCGGCTCGGACTCATTCCGCGAAAAAATGGTGAATATCGGCTCGAAAGGCGATCGATTGGCACAGGCTGCCCGGCTTTTTTTCCGGAATTCCCGGAATCTGAGCCGGGGGTGCTTGATTAATTTGTGAATGGTATTTCCCAACTCATTGCAATAACGTATTTTATGCCAGTTCTGCTTCCAATGAAGGTGAGCGCTACGGCGCTATCATGAGGACCTGATGAAACCAATTCTTAAATCTCATAAGCTGGACAATGTCCTGTATGATATCCGCGGTCCGGTACTCAAAGAGGCACAGCGTCTCGAAGAGGAGGGGTACTCGATCGCGAAGCTTCATATCGGTAACCCCGCGCCGTTTGGGTTCGATGCTCCGGAGGAGATTATCCATGATATCGTTCTCAATATGAAAGAGGCGCAGGGGTACTGCGACTCGAAGGGGCTGTTCTCCGCCCGTAAAGCTGTCATGCAGCACTACCAGGAATTGGGCGTGGCGGGAGTCGAGATCGACGACATCTACATTGGGAACGGTGTCAGCGAGCTGATTGCAATGGCCACGCAGGGACTGCTCAACTCGGGTAATGAAATCCTTATTCCCTGTCCCGATTACCCGCTCTGGACCGCGGCGGCAAATCTGTCGGGAGGAACGCCGGTTCATTATCGGTGTGATGAAGGATCCGGATGGTTACCGGACCTGAATGATGTCCGCAAGAAGGTCACCCATCAGACCCGTGCCATAGTAATCATAAATCCCAATAACCCGACCGGGGCCGTATATCCCCCGGAAATGCTCAGGGAGTTGGTCGAAATTGCGCGCCAAAACAGACTCGTGATTTTCGCCGATGAAATTTACGACAAGATTTTGTATGAAGAGTCCCATACTCCATTGTCTACCCTGGCCGAAGATCTTCTAATAGTGACTTTTAATGGTTTATCAAAGGCCTACCGAGCGGCGGGACTTCGGGCCGGCTGGATGATGCTCAGCGGAAACAAACGGATTGCCGAGGATTATGTCGAGGGCCTTGACATGCTGGCATCGATGCGTCTGTGCAGCAATGTGCCCGCTCAATTCGGCATTCAGACTGCATTGGGGGGCCGTCAGAGCATCAAGGATTTGGTGCTCCCGGGGGGACGGCTTCGAGCACAGCGCGATACGGCGTGTAAACTATTGAACGAAATCCCGGGTGTCCAATGCGTTAAACCCGCGGGCGCGTTATACTTGTTTCCTAAAATTGATGTGGAACGGTTCAGAATTACCGACGACCGCCAGTTCGTATTGGATCTTCTGAAAGAAATGCATGTCCTGGTTGTGCAGGGCACCGGTTTCAACTGGCCCAGTCCGGATCATTTTCGTATCGTATTTCTTCCTTCAGTAGATATTCTGGAGAATTCTATAAATAAAATTGGCCATTTCTTGTCATACTATCGTCAGAATTAGCTCGGATCATGCAGAACCCGCTGTAAGACGCAAATTCATGTATTATTCGGGCCGATAATCGCAAGCGCGAATGCGTATGTGATCTACGCCACAGACTTACAATTGTTTCTATTGTAGTCTTTAGGTGGAGCTTGAATTCAATTTATCACAATGGTATCCTTTAGCTCCAGGAACATACACGGGAGGATCTCATGATTTTGGCAGGTGGACTCTTCACCGCGGTTGTCTTGATCGGTTTTGCTGCTCTGGTCGGACTCGTCGCGGAAAACTCTTAGCTAGCCCAAGTTTCGCAACCAACTCACGGCATTCTGCGTAAGCTGTTGCACG
>CAYFVL010000099.1:0-18446 GCA_964346405.1 uncultured Fibrobacterota bacterium | reverse complement strand
GGAGTTCATCTCGACTCCGCTCGATGAACGAGGGGTTTTCGGACAGGCACTAGTTAGCAGATAGAACGTGGTACGCTTCGACCGGATCAATCCGGTATGGACTTCCTTCGCCTTGAAAAAAGAAGTACTTACTTATCAGGTGGAGACCAAGGCGTGTAATCCGAAATTTCACCGTACCATTCATCAGTACGGTTGCTTCGCCCTTTTCGAAAACGCCTTCACCACGGAATGGCGAAGGTATTCGTCCCATGGATTCGTGGAAAGCAGCCGTGACCCCTTTTCGGATTTCCACTTCACCGCCGAAGGCTTCGTTTGCAGTATTGAAAGTGACCCGCAGCACTTCCTTCAGATGCTCGGGATTGATACCATTCTCTTCCATTCGGCGTTTGTCCGCGGCAATGATCTCGTCGACGGTCCTGGTGTCGTGGCCCATAAAACCTTCGGCCGAAAACCTGGAAGGTTTCAGTCGATCATGGAGATTTTTTTCTGAAGGAGCTTGTTTCATGTTCATCTGTCCGGCTGGAAGTTTCTAAGCAAATTTGTCGTAGAAAACCTGTTCTTCGGGCATACCGCCGTCCGTGAGTACCCGCAAACAAGCGTTGATCATACCCGGAGAACCGCACAGATATGCCTCGTGCTTCGAGGTATCCGGAAAGTGGCGCTTCACAACGTCCGTAATAAGGCCCCGTTCGCCCTCCCAGTCTGAATCCTCAGGTTCCTTTGAGAGCGCGGGCACGAAGGTGAACCAGTCGAGTTCATTGGAGAGGGTTTCGAGTTCATTGCGGTAAAAAAGATCCCTTTGAGTAAGTGCCCCAAAAAAGTAAGAGGCTGGGCGGTGAGCGATGTTTTTCTCTTTCATGTCCCGTAGAATACTCCAAATGGGAGCCATTCCGCTTCCGCCTGCAATGAAAATGATTGGCGCATCGGTTTCGCTCATATGGAAGTCGCCATACGGCCCTGAAAATCGAACCCGATTTCCCTCCGACAGATGGTCGAAAACCCATGTGGTACAGATCCCCTCCGGAACTCGTCGGACGATCAGCTCGATACCACTGGTGTCCGACGGAACAGAGGACAGCGAATAGGCTCGTATTACAGAGTCTCTTCCTTTGTATTCGGGTGATTCGAGCTGTATATACTGGCCGGCCGTGAAGTCGATAGCAGACGGCTGTTCAAGGCGTATTCTAAGCTCGAGTATATCGTGAGTAAGGCTACGTTTTCGCTCCAGCACGCCGGTAAATCGCTTTACCGAAAACAGTTCCTCAGGGATGACGATTCTCACATCGGATCGAACCTTTACCTGGCATGACAGGCGTACCGATTCTTTGAGTTCTTCGGGGGAGAGGTATGGTTGTTCGACAGGACTAACGGTACCGCCGCCTTCCAGTACACGCACTTTGCAGTACGCGCAACTTCCACGACCGCCGCATGCCGAGGGGATGAAGATATCATTTTCAGCAAGACTCGATAGCAGGGAGGATCCACCCTGAATCGTGAATTCGCGGCCACCATCGTTTATAGAAATCTTACACGGTCCGTAGTTAAGAATCTTCTTTTCGGCAAGTACCAGCAGTGAGGCAAGAATAAACCCGGTTCCCGTGAGAAAGCCAACCGAAATGGCAACTTGAGCGAATATCTGACTATCCATAAAGACTATCCTGTTTCGCGGTTTCTTCAGCGGACAAGGAATCCGTCCCGAGTTCATATATCGGAAGAAATCCGTGTCCGTACTAACCCAAGTTTCGCAATCAACTCACGGTCCCGTCGGGCGCGACGTAAGCCGGCGCGCGATTCGTTGTAGAAAAATGCTCAAGGTATCTCCCCGGATACCCATGCGCTTTTTCTAACTAGTGTCCGTCCGAAAAGTCCTGTTTTCGCTCGGATTGATGAAGCAAACCGGCGATTTCAGCCTAAAACGGGCGCTTCGACAGGCTCAGCGTCCGTTTTAGGGACTTTTCGGACAAGCACTAACCAACTGATGTGCGGGGAGATCCTCTTCAGGAACGGCTTTCATAAATTCCAGCCGTCCGGGATCTGCTTCCGGATCATGGTCATAGTGTACCGCGCCGTGAACGGGTCCAAATTTTCCCCGGGACAATTATATGCCCGCATTGACCCAAAAACAATTACACCCGGACCATTCCGGAAAACCCGACAAACGCCAGTGACATTATGCCGATAACGATGAGAGTAATCCCCGGTCCTGCGAGCCCCCTGGGAAGCGCCGAATCTTTGATTTTCTCTCTAATACCTCCAATGAGTGTAATTGCGACAAACCATCCGAATCCGCCGCCGGCGCCAAAGGCAAACGTCTGCAGGAAGCCATACGGTTTGCTAAGCATAAATAGTGAAATACCCAGAATGGCGCAGTTCACGGTAATCAGGGGAAGAAAAATTCCGAGTGCGTTGTACAGCACCGGAGAAAAACGTTCGATGACCATTTCCACAAACTGCACGAAAGCCGCGATAACCACAATAAAGGTAATAAGACGAAGATAGCCGATATCAAGCGGTATCAGGATGTACTTATATACCAGAAAATTGATTGCCGCGGTCGATGCAGTTACAAAAATGACGGCAGCACCCAGTCCGATGCTGGTATCGACCTTTTTAGATACCCCAAGACAGGAGCACATTCCAAGAAACCGAGCAAGCAGAATGTTGTCGGTGAAACTTGCCGCAATAAAAATAAGAAGCATGGATACGAAAAGATTCATCTCTTGTATGGATTCCATGTGAACTCTCCATCTCTTTTATCTGTTTTGCGCATCTTGTCGGGTTAACCCATACCTCGCAGTCGAGCGCGGCGCATACTGCTCTACCTCGGCTCCGCTCGGCACGGCGGTTCTCGGCTGCGAAACTTGGGTTAACCTTTCTTGGTCGTTGTCGCGCTTCGCGCGATCCACGTCACGACGGCAAGCATAAAGAACGCACCGGGAGGCATTACCATTATGACCCACTGATTCCACCAGAGATCGCGTGCCGGAAGAGTATACCCCAGTAATGTCCCGAATCCCAGCGGCTCACGCACAAGCGCAATCGCAATGAGTACTATAGCATACCCCATCCCTGATGCAATTCCATCCAGCAGAGATATAAAGGGCTTGTTCTGACCCGCAAACGCTTCCGCACGTCCCATGATTATGCAATTAGTTATGATGAGCCCGACATATGGGCCGATATATCGATGGATATCCGGGGCTAAGGCTTTGATGATTATATCAACCATCATCACATAGCTTGCGATGATCAAAACCTGCACGATCATTCGTACCCGTTTCGGAATCGCGTTTCGGAGCAGAGATATCGTGAAATTGGACAAGGAAGTTACAAAAATCACCCCAAAGCACATATACAGAGTATTTGCCATGAGGTTCGTAACCGCCAGAGTCGAACAGATTCCAAGAACCTGTCTGAAAACAGGATTCTCGCTCCACAGGCCGTTTATGAATGTCTGTTTGGAAGTTACCGCCATAGTTATTTCATTCGAAAGCTTGTTGGTCGAATTTATTCCAGGTATTCCTGAAGGCTTCAAGCTCTTCGTTTATCAAGTTCATCAGAGCTATTGAAGTCTGAGTAGCACCGGTAATGGCCTCTACATGGTTATCCGCGTCTGATTCCGACGGGTCGATCACGATCTCCTTTTCGGCATCCCAATTAATATCGAGCCCTTTGAACTGGTCGGTGAATACCTGCTCTTCTATTCGAGCACCCAGCCCGGGGGTCTCTTTCTGCTCGAGAAACTGAACGTTCACAAATTCCCGTAACGACGGCTCGAGAACCGCAATTCCCTCGATTCTGTCCCAAAAACCCATTCCGCCGAATTGGAAACCAATATCGCCCGTTTTAGTATTCCGGAAAATTATGAATCGAGGTGAGTCTTCGCCACCGATCGTATCAACTTCTATTCTATCTGTTATGGCATCGAGGTATGCCGACGGTGTTTCCGCATCCACATTAAGCATGAACGCTTTCGCAATAATGCGGTTTCGGTGTAGTGCCTGATTTTTCTCAAGAAGACCTTGAGTTGCATAGTGCACGGCCGCGATGCCCAGACCAAATACCATGCTCAACACGACCGTGAATCCAAGCACATACACGGGACTTTGTTTGTTCATTTCGCCGCCTCCTTGTGAGCTAGATACCGCTTTATCCAGAAATCAAGAGACGGCGCCAGCATGTTGCCCAGCAGAAGCGCAAAGCCCACTCCGCCGGCGAATATCGATTTCGCACGGAAAAACACCACCATAGCGCCGAAAAATGCTCCGTAAATCCACTGAGAAACAGGAAGCTTCGGGGCACTGACCGGGTCGGTGACCATGAACACCGATGCGTAGAGAAGCCCCCCGGAAAAGAGCGTAAACAGAAGTGAAGGAACAACTTCCATTCCAAGAATATAGCGCATGAAAAGGCTCAGAAACGTCGCACCCAGAACGCTCGAGAGTATCAGGCGCCATTGTGCGGTTTTGGTATAGATGAGATAAGCCGCTCCAATCAGTATTGCAATTGCGCATACTTCGCCGGCCGATCCCGCCGCAAGAACCTTGGTGTTCCCCGCGGAGGTGAATACCCCACCAATGTTTCCGACAATGAGATTGACCAGACCGGTTACATGACCGAAATCCCGGTTTGCCCACATGGGAGTTGCCGCGGTTAGTGCATCCGATATCTCTAATCCGGCATTATTGATGTAGGATGGCGCCCTTTGCATCGATGCAAAAGACCAGCGCCCGAACCCTCCGGGGATACCGTTGAAAGCAGGTACAAATCGGGCGGTCATCGGTATTGGAAAGCATACGTATACGAAGGCACGCCCCACAATAGCCGGGTTGAAAACGTTTTTCCCAAATCCCCCGAAAGCTTCTTTCCCGAACAGTATTGCAACAAATGCACCCACCGCGGCCATCCAGAACGGAAGAGTAGGAGGTAGTGAAAGTGCGTAGAGGCTCGCGGTGACAAAAAGAGCATAGCTTAGCTTTCCATTGCGGCGCTCCGCCATTACCCACTCGGTAACAAATGCCGTCCCAATTGAAACGACCAGGAGGGCGATAACGCGCCACCCGAAGTAGTAGACCGCGGTCAGTGCGACCGGAATGAGCGCATAAAGCACTCTGAGCATATTCTTTTGTTTGAGAAAAGCCGGCTTCTTCATCCGTTGAGTTGCCCGATCTCTTTCTGGTTTCTGCAGCGACGATGAACCCATCGCCCGTAGCGTGCTTCGTATATGCTTGTGAACAACACAAATGAACTATGAGGGAGACCTAAAATAATACTGTTCATCCCTTCGACGTGCAGCTTAGCCCATGAGTCGAGAACCGCCGTACCGCGCTGCACTGAGCGGTGTCGAAGTGAGCGGAGCCGAGGCGCCCGTTTCACGGCCCAATTCGCCCATTCACCTCGACCTTTCGGCTTCGTTCACTTCGACTCAGTGCAGCGCAATGCAGCGCTTCGCTCGGTTTCACCTTTATTCCGCCCGGGGCAGGTAGATTTCGGCGGTTAGTCCGGGTCCGTGTTCATTGTTGCGCAACTCGATTTTTCCCCCGTGGCTGTCAATGAGCCGTTTCACAATGCTGAGACCCAGCCCCGTGCCATGTTTGCGTGTGGAGTAGAAAGGCTCAAAAACCCGTTGAAGTTCGTCTTCTCGCAGCCCGGTACCCTGATCGGTGATAGAGATGACAACGTTCGATCCCTCGGAGGGCCAAACGGATACGGTAACCGGTGTTTGGGCTGGAGAGTGCTGAAGTGCGTTTTCTATCAGATTGACGAAAACTTGATTCATTCTGTCGATATCGACCATAACCTGCCTGTCGTCGTCAATGCCTCGGATAATATCAATCGTGCGATTCCGTGGTGGAGCGGATTCAAGCCAGGCGTGGACGGTCCTTCGCAGCATCTCTCCCACCGTGACCCGAACCGGCACGATATTGCGTGGACACCGTCCAAGCTGAAGCAGGTCTTCCATCAGGTTGGACAAGCGCCCGACCTGTTGATGTATATGTGCCAGAAACGGTTCAATGTCCGCATTCCCCCCAATTTCGAGCTGCAAAGCTTCCATGATGGCCTGGATTGCATTTAGAGGGTTTCGTACCTCATGAGCAACACCGCTGGTAAGCTGCCCGAGTACCCGCATTTCCTGAGCCAGCCTTAATTGTCGCTCGAGCACTCGACGAGACAATTCATGTGCAACGTAACGGGCATATATCTCCACGACGTGGATCTCCCGTTCCCCAAAAACACGATCATTTCGGTCAAATACACAGACCGCTCCCAATGGAGTTCCCTCACCACTACAGAGCGGGACACCCAACATCACAACTGTTTCATCTCGCCTGAGGCCTTCTATGTCGCGGCCTTTTTTCACGTTCGGCACGACCTTTTGTATTGTTCCTCGCTCAGGCACAATCGCGCATCTTTCATCTCCGGAATCTGGATTCTGGATCACGCTCAGACCGTCACTCGAAACTTCCGCAAGTATCTCGGTTTGCTTGTCCGGGGCATAGGAAACGGACACGAGAGGTGCACGAAGTGTTTGGGCAACGTAGCCGGCGGTTTTGCCGAGAAATTCCCCTGTGTCCGCAGCGGGACTGGTTGCAAGGTCATAGACCGCCTCGAGTATGCCCTGGCGCAATGACAGCTCTTTTTGAGTGATATGGTTCGCTTCTACTTCGTTTGCCAACCGTTCGTTTGCGGACCGCAGTTGTTCGGTGCGGCTTTCGATCTCTCTGTCCATGCCTTCACGGATGTCCTGCAACGCCAGTCTCGCCCGATGACGTTCTACTATTATTCCAAGTATACGCGCGGTTATTTCCAGCCGTTTTTTTGCGATGCTCTGAATGAACGGCGGCCGATATCGATATCTGTTCGAATGTTCTTTCAATTCTTGTGGTGAAATTCCGTGGCGTTGGGCAATGGAACAGAGCCGCATATCATTAGTCGGCGGTATTCCAATGCCCGCACACATGACACCTACCATGTTGTTTTCCGCCAGTATCGGTACGGCATAGATCTTTATTCCTCCGTGGCAGTCGGCTTCCAGGGGCCTCTGTCCGGTAAGCACCTTGCAGCACGCTTCTTCCCAATGCGACGCAAAACAGAAATCTCGAGTATCCGGCTGTCGATCATGTTCGGCATCAATGCACATATTCTGGTTTCGCTTCTCTTGAAGAAAACCACACCATTCTCTTCCGAATGTGCCGATCACAAGGTTTCCCTCGGTGTCGTAAATGGTTGCATTTGTACCCAGAAGACGAACAAAGTCATTCACCATTTCCGTTAACGGCTCCAGCCCGACGGCACTCACCAGTTCCGCGGATTCGTCGGGAACTACGGTTTTTCTGTAACTGTTGTCATTTTCTTCGGTTGCAATATTCTCTTCAAGCAACCATTGAAGTTCGCGTAGTTTAGCCTCGGTCTCCCTCAAATCGGTTATATCCGTAACATACATCACCACATCGATTTCGCTATCGTTCCGAGTCAAGCCCGTGGCGGCAATGTAGACCGGAATGCGTCGTCCATTTGCGCCCACGAATTCCTCAGCATATGGTTCACATTGACCATGCCGTTTCAGTTGTTCAAGGGCATGTGCATCTTGTACGGTGAAGCCATCAGGACGAAGATTGCGCCAACCGATTTCTCCCGAGGCAACCTTTTCCGCTCGATATCCTGTCAGATTAAGAAAGGCTTTATTGGCATATACGATTCTGCCTCCTGGTTTCGCAATGAAAATAGCGGTAGGGCTTTCACGAACAAGACGAAAAAACAGTTCGCCCGCCGGTAGACCATTGATTTCCTCCAGAATTGGCATTTCCGTTTCAGGCAGGTCCTGAGGAGGGGATGATTCCTGAGGAGAGTTCAATGGAGCCATGATGATTGTCCTTCAGTTTAGCGTTTATGGACTACTATGGACATATTCAACCCGACTTCGACAATCGACTCACGGCATTCCGCGTAAGCTGATGCACAATCTTGACTTACCCCGCCAGGCGATATTTTTCAGCATCTTTTGTGCTGCTATAGAAAGTTATCGTTGGTCCATTTCTCGGCCAAACCGGTTCCTTCCCCGGTCGCGAATATCCGTGATATCTCTTCCGTTGCCCGTCCGGCATCGGCGATAGGGTAGTAATACATGTCCCAGTTTTCACTGTCCTCACCATCATGGTTCGGTACCACCCAGTCAAATGACGGGGCAAGCTGCAGCTCTTCGAGTGCGCTTTTCGCGCGAGTCTCGATACTCTCCAGGTCGGGGAGTGAGAGCATCTGTTTTTGTCGCAACGCGCGTCTTTGGAGCTTTCGTCGCATGATTTCAACGATATACCTTCCCGCGGCGTCGCGTGACGTGTGGCTTCGGTAGCGGTCAATCTCCCACTGATTTAACGGAGACATAAACACACTCGTTTTCCGGGAATCCGGCACCGGCATTTCCTCCAGAAGCCTTTGTGCCATGAATGGGTTACCTTCATAGAAAACGTCGGTTTCTCTCAGTCTTCCGGCGTATTCCTCGCGATCAAAGGCTTGTAGATCTCCCCTCACATTCATTACCACGAAACGGGAATCTTCCCGTAACGACTCGATTTCAGGGCGTGACCGGAAGTGGTATGCCTTTCCATCGGTCTCTCCGGGACGCGGACTGCGGCTGTTGTATAACACCACGGGAACCATCCGATTGCGCAGGTCGGGATGGAACCTCTGAAGAGCCTTATCCAGAGGACTCTTTCCCACACCCGACGGC
Organism: uncultured Fibrobacterota bacterium; assembly: GCA_964346405.1. Lineage (GTDB taxonomy): Bacteria > Fibrobacterota > Chitinivibrionia > Chitinivibrionales > CAYFVL01 > CAYFVL01. Next base: position 9,718 of record CAYFVL010000099.1, on the reverse strand, counting down.
CCCGTTAGAATGAAAAGCATTCCCATTACCGTACCGCCATTGCGTCGTCAACCATGAGTGAATGCCCGGTCACGAAGGAAGACTTTTCCGAGCAGGGCCACGGAATCGTTTCGGCAACGTCTTCGGGCCGTGAAACATAGGTCTTGACAAAAGCACCTGTTCTTTTGATTCCTACGGCCACCGCTTCTCCTCTGTATTCACGTGGATCCGCCAATGCCGCCGGAATTCCTTTTTCAGCAAACCGCACGGCAACAGCTTTCCCAATACCGGGAGCGGCGCCGGTTACGAAGGCTACTTTGCGTTGTTCACTACCCATAATGCCTCCATGCGGCGATTTTTTTGCTAATCTTTACTACCGACGTAGCTATAATAATTGGGAACTTCCGGGGGATGTGATCGACTATTTCCCGGTAAAGTTCTCATTCTCATCTGACTCGGAAAGCGACGAAAAATGGATTTCCATTACGGAGTATGCGAAACATGACTGATTCGCCTTCTTCAATATTACTTATTGCTTTTTTGTAATCATTCACATTGTTAATGCTCCGGAACTCATCACCTTTCCGTTTGATTGACAGTACAACATCACCGACCTGCAAGGTTTCGCCAATTTCGGGAAGCGACGGGTTCAGTTGCGTTATCACCACTCCATCCGTGCCCCCCGGAATCCCATATTGGCGACGAAGGTCGGGGGATATGTTTGAGACTGCAATGCCCAGTTTGCCGGTGTCCTCCGGTTCGGGTTCGGGTTGGCCGCGTTCGGGCCTGCCTTCCCTGTTCTGGGGAATTTCCTCCGGCTCCCGTCTTCCTATTTCAATCTTCAATTCCTTTCGCTCTCCATTTCGAAAGACCGTGACGGGAACTTCAGTACCCGGTGATATGGCTGCGACGGTATTCCGCAATTCATTCACACTGGTCATTGTTTGACCGTTGAGTGACAGAATTACATCACCGGCTTTTATTCCTGCTCTGTCCGCCGGGTCACCTTCGGTTACATTGCCTATCAAGACGCCTTCCCCGTGAGGAAGATCCATCACTTCGCGAGTCGCTTCGTCGATATTCTGGATTGTGACGCCAATCCAGCCGCGAATCACTTCGCCTTTCGTAATGAGATCCATCATAATCCGACGTGCCATATCAATGGGGATTGCAAACCCAATGCCCATACTTCCGCCGCTACGGCTATATATCATTGTATTTATGCCAATGAGTTCTCCATCAAGGTTAACCAGTGCGCCTCCGGAGTTCCCGGGATTAATTGCCGCATCGGTTTGTATATAATCCTCGTACGCAACGGTAGCTTGCACGCTTCGCCCCAGCGCGGATACAATGCCTGATGTTACGGTAGACGTGAGGCTGAAAGGGTTTCCAACGGCTACTACCCAATCGCCAACTCGAAGATTGTTCGAGTTACCCAGGTAAGCAACCGGAAGATTATCAACATCCTTTTTGATCTTCAGGACGGCAACGTCGGAAAGAGAATCGCTTCCCAGAATCTCAGCCTGGTACGTTCTTTCATCACTTAGGGCCACTTCTATTTCATCGGCGCCGGATACTACATGATAATTGGTAAGAATATGACCACTTCTTGATACGATTACTCCCGAACCCAATCCCTTTTGACGACGTTCCTGCATCCGGGGTTCCTGCCGCGGGGGCTGCCCGTCACGCCCACGGTTCCCGGGTGGCTGTCCGAAGAAGAAATCAAATGGCGATCCGTCCTGGCCTCCCCGGCCGTCGAAGTCATCACCGAAAAAACGGTAGAAGGGATTATTATAGAAATGTACGGTATCAATTTTGGTCGGCACCACCGATACCACCGACGGAATGACTGTTTCCGCTACATCGGCAATACGTGTGCTGAAGTCACCTTCGATGCTCGGCTTGTCCTTGGCCCCGAATTGCACATCTTCCACATTCTCCTTTTCAGATTGAGCGAACGTACAGGTGCAATCCAGGGATACCAGAAAAACGAGAGTGAATAATACGACTCCGTAAATGCCTGTAAATATGGTCGGCTTATTGCGCACCGCGGCCTCCCTTTCAATATTATGGTGAGTTTACTTAATCAGAGGTAGAGATCGGCGCAAAGAGTATGCCGGCAATTCGGCTGGTTTCCGTGTTTCCGGTCAGGCAATTCCCGCTTTCGCGTCGACCGGTTTCGAAAATCGAGTTTCCAGGATGGAAAACCGGCGAGAAGCAGAGTCTTTGTATATGGATTAGAACAAAGAGTGACCTCATTATGGAAGTTTTTCGTTGACCAGATAGCTGTGTCGTTGTGACTTTTGCCCTGGTTTGTTCCCTTCGGTGTTCCGCATGACGGCAAACCGCAACGCGGAGGCCGTGGATAAGTGGTTCGCTTTCCTTCTTATTTCGCTTTTATCTTAATGCGATTCCGCTTGAGCGTCTTGTCGATTCTGTTGGCATTTTTCCTCAAATCCTTTCCTGCACTCTTAATGCGGTTTCCGGCAAGACGAGTGAAAGCGTCAATTTCCCTGCCGGCTTTCTCTCCGGGGCGCAAGCCCATCTCGGATTTTGTCTTTCGAGCTGCGACTTCAACGTTTCGAAGGGTTTTCCTGGTGATCGAATCAACATGAGAACCAAGCTTGCTGAATGGTCCTTTGCTCCGGGAACGGACTAGTTTTATTACATACGATCCAACCGAAATCACCAATACGGCGGAAGCCGTAATCGCGGGAGTTATATAAGTCTTTTTCTTTTTGCGCAACCGTACCATTGAAAAACGCTCCTTTTTTGTGTAGCACATTTCAGTTAACCCTGTTCATGGATGCAGCAAATCACGTGCCTTCGGCATCCCGACTGCCTTCGGCATCCCGACTGCCTTCTATACGTCTTTTCCCCCAATTGGTCGATGGTCGGGGTTTTGGAACCACAATTGCTTAAAAAAACAGTTCTTGATCTCCGTAAATGTAATGAGAGGAGCAAAGAATGCGCTTTTCAACGCCTTGGAATCTCGCCGAACGCAAATCCTCCCGAAAAACCGTGACTCCTCCTCTTCCCTGGAGTATGCACCGAAGCAGTGCCCGACAGAAGGGCGAACACCGGTTTCCGGCATACTGGTTTGACAAGATCGCGGCAAAAAAGGAAACCAAGGGTGAAAAACGGGAAACGTCACCCGGAAGACAGGTGCGATTGTCACGGAATGAGGAAGCCGTGGTTGTGAAGCTCGATGTGCAAGGGTATCGGCTGTCGCAATTGATGGTCTCACACTATGACGGAGAGCTTGTCATGACCGGTGCGAGAAAAAGCTCGATGGGGTGGTTGTCGAATTCCAACGGAAAAGACCAGTTTACAAAATATGTAAATATCAACGAAGAGGTAGACTGGGATAACGCTGAAGCCGAACTGAAGAATGGGGAATTGCAGGTAACGCTTCCCCGTGTGGGGAATTCCTGAACTCCCAAGGTCAGCCCTGCTTGTGTTGTGAGCCCGGTCCGGGCCGGGTTCCCAACATTGATGGACGGTTTTGATATCGGATGCGGGATGGTAAGAATTGCATTTGTTCGGTGCCCGGCAATCCGTAAATGCTAAAATCAGGTGAAGGATACTCAATGAGCGATTTCGCGAGAGTCGGCGACCGACCCGCGGCGCACGTTGTTCTCGATTGGTTCGGCAAGGTGCAAGAATTCTATGTTCTTGCCGCCAAGGGAATCGTTCGGGCATTTCAGAAACCGTTCTACATTCGTGAGCTGATCGAACAGATGGAATATGCGGGAGTAAACTCACTTCCCATTATCGGGATACTATCTCTGTTCATAGGAATGGCATTGACCCTTCAGATAAGCTCAGAGCTGGGAAGGTTGGGGTTACACATGTATGCGGGTACCATTGTTGGTATCGCGATCGTGAGTGAGATCGGTCCGGTGATGGTGGCGGTCGTGTACGCGGGAAGAACAGGGGCGGGGATGACCTCCGAACTTGGATCAATGGTGTTACGTAATCAAGTAGATACTCTTCGTGTGTTCGGCGTCGATCCGATCAAGAAGCTGGTTACGCCCAGAATACTCAGCTCGATCATAATGCTCCCGGCCCTGACTGTTCTGGGCGATCTGATTTCACTTATCGGCGGGGCATATATAGTGACAGTCTTGAACAATCAGAGCCCATTGGTCTACTGGCACACTATCCGTTTGACTCTTCTGCCTCGATATGTATTACCCGGCATTGTCAAGCCGGTTATCTTTGGTGCTCTCATTGGATCACTCGCGTGTTTCGAGGGGATGGCGACGCACGGGGGAGCGAAAGGACTGAAACGAACAACCACCGGAACGTTTGTTTTGTCAACTGTATTGATAATCATAGCCGATTTCATCATCACCAAGGTTATACTTCAGATTGTGAGGTGAACAGTGGTTGAATTTCGTGAAGTACGATTTACCCGAAATGAACAGACAATCTTCAATGATGTGAGTTTCACGATAAATACAGATGAACGTGTTGCGATTCTTGGTGGTAGTGGTGTTGGAAAGACAACTATGCTGAAACTCATTTTGGGTCTGGTACGGCCCGAAAATGGCAGTATTCTGATCGACGGAGTTGACATAACGGAGAGTTCCGAAAGAGAAATGCGCGAAATGCGTCTCAAGTTCTCAATCGTGTTTCAAGATGGAGCCTTGTTCGATTCGCTCGATGTCGGGGAAAATGTCGCATTCTTTTTGCGCGAGCATACCCGCATGAAGGAAGATGAGATCCGGAAAAGGATAGGGGAGTTGCTCGGAGAAGTCGGCCTTCCGGTATCTGCACAGGAGCGAATGCCCGAAGAACTCAGCGGTGGGATGCAGCGTCGCGTTGCTATAGCAAGAGCATTGGCGGCTCAAAATCCAGCCATGTTTTTGTATGATGAACCTACGAGTGATCTCGATCCGGTGACCGCCGAGCGTGTTTTGGGGATGGTCGATCATCTCACGAAAGGCGGACGAGGATTCATTATGGTAACCCATGAGGTTTTTCATGCCTATAAAGCTGCTAATCGATTTATGCTGCTGAAGAATGGTAGTTTCGTGTTCGACGGAGGGCGACGTGAATTGATACGGGAGGACAATGAAAACATGCGCTCATTCGTAGGGGATTTTTACTGGCGGGGCCTGCAGGCTTTTGCGGAGAAACAAGCGGTTGGTGTGGGAAACGAATCATGAGAAGACAATTGACATGGGCGAGCGTGAAAGTAGGAGCCGTGATTACCGGTGCATTGGCAACCGTATTTCTTGTAGTTCTCTTTTCGGATACCCTCCTGTCCATATTTGTAGCTCGGGAGCGTATATGGAGTCATATTGAGCATGCTGGCGGACTTCGTGCGGGATCTCCGGTATGGCTCCATGGAATTGAAGTCGGGAAAGTGGGAGATGTGCGTTTGAATGAAACTGGAAGTTTGATTGGGCTGGAAGTGGCTCGAAAGTATTTCAAGTACATAAGCAAGGATGCGAAAGCCGGTGTGTACACCATGGGCTTACTAGGAGACAAATATGTGGAGATTCTTCCCGGCGACACCGTACACACCGTGGTAAAGCCCGGGGATACGCTTAGAGGTACGACCGCTGGAAGTATCGAAGAAATCGTTCAAGCCAGCACTCAATCGATTCAGCAGGTAAGTAGATTTATCGAGCGTCTGGACACACTCATCGGAGGCCTTGGAAAGAAGAAAGGAACTCTGCACTCGTTTATTTCCGATACAAGTCTGTATGCGAATCTCGACAGGACGATCGAAACGATGGCGGAAATTCTCGAAGGGTATCAGGAAGGAAATGGAAGTCTCAAGCGGTTGATGACCGAAGACGAACTGTATCGCACGCTTATGCATGCCGGTCGTACAGTAGGAAAAGTCGCGGAAGCGGCACGGGATACGTCGGGAGCGCTGGGTGCTCTCTTGTATAATGAACGATTGAAAAAGGATTTTGTACAATCGCTGAATGGCATAGGAGAATTTGTCGAAAAAATGAATGCTGATTCAACCACGGCCGCAATGCTCCTGCGAAACGATGAACTAGGGCGAAATTTGAGTCGAATGATCGAAAACCTTCGGGTAATTACGGAAGACATTAAAAATAATCCGAAAGATTATTTTAAATTAGAGCTTTTTTAGGCCAGGCTTCGCAATCAAGGATCCGCGTTTCGATTGTGTCGCCAGGATCAGGGAGGTAGCATGACTTCGTTTGGTAATTCATATTCAGCAGGCGACCGGGCGCGACATCCGGCGGTTGCGGGGCGCTTTTATGAGGCGGACCCCTCTGCCCTGAAAAGAGAAATACAGGTTCATCTTTCAGGGGGACGGAAACTGGAGGACTATCCGCGGATGATCATCAGTCCCCACGCGGGATACATTTTTTCGGGACCGGTAGCCGGGATCGGATTTGCCACAATTGACCCGGGTACGAAAAAAGTCCTCCTGCTTGGTCCCTCTCACCATAAGTGGTTTGAAGGCATGTCGATTCCTGATGTGGATTATTATGAAACCCCTCTTGGTGGAGTTCCGCTTGACGACGAAACGATATCACAACTCCGAAACAATTCATTGGTGCATGCATATTCGGAAGCGCACGGTTTAGAGCACTGTCTGGAAGTCCAGGTTCCGTTTCTTCAGACGATGCTCCAGGATTTTCGGCTTATCCCGATCCTGGTTGGTGGCATCAACCACCGCAAGGCCGCGGAACTGCTCGCATCCGTTATCGATGATTCGACTTTGGTCGTGATATCTTCGGATCTTTCACATTATGCTTCGTATGATGAAGCAAAGAAGAGGGATGCAGGTACGGTGGAAGCTGTTTTGTCCGGTAATAAAAATGCCGGAATCGATGCGTGTGGTGAGGCGCCCATACGCATTGCCATGGAACTGGCAAAATCCATGAATCTGAGGCCACACCTCCTTGATGCGAGGAATTCATACGATATCGCCCCCCAATATGGATCACCGGGCCGCGTCGTCGGTTATGCTTCCATCGTCTACCTCCCGAATAGTAGCGGTTCGAAAACCCCGGAGGATTCTGAAGCGGAAGTGCGGGACCAACCCTCAACACATGAGTTGTCTTCCGAGGACAAGTCTTTTTTTTTGAGCCGGGCGCGTGAAGCTCTGGAAAAGAGCGTTCGGGGAGAATCGGACACCGGGCCGTCGATAGTTCCTCCGTTGGGACGAGAGAAACGAGGCTGCTTTGTAACACTTACAAAAGCAGGTAGGCTTCGTGGGTGCATTGGGTACTTGTCGGGTATAAAGCCTCTGCATGAGGCAATTGCCGACAATGCGCGCAATGCAGCCCTTTCCGATCCCCGGTTCCCCAAAGTCGGTGTTGATGAATTATCAGACATTAGAATAGAAATCTCAGTCCTCACAAATCCATCTCCCATAGAGTACGAAGGTCCCGAAGACCTCCTCGAGAAGATTCGGCCGGGAATCGACGGTATTATCCTCCGGAAGGGAGGGGCGCAATCCACATTCCTTCCCCAGGTATGGGAACAATTGCCGGAAAAGACCTCTTTTCTGGAGCACCTGGCACGAAAAGCAGGTCTTGCGGCGGATGCCTGGAAAACGGCGGATTACCAACTGTATCAGGCACTGCATTTCGAGGAAAATGCCTGATTTCCTCTCGAAGATGGGATATCCAAAGGCGTCCCACGGGGTTTCAAAACCCCATCCCTTGAGATTTCCTCCCCGGAGGCGTATATTTAATATCTTGGTAATACCCGAGTTGTGAGATTATCGGTGTATCTTGTCCCCGGGGCTTGGGATTGTGTCGAGATCTGCATGTTCGATGCCCGTGGGGTATGACGACTGTTCTACGGAATCAAGATTTGTCTGATGAAGAGGGAATATTTCACGGTTTGCAGGTTATTCCCTCTCTATCGAATCAACTCTCACGAGATCGGGTGGATAGGTTTCAGGAACCACTATTATCTGATACTCTCAGTTTTTTCCGCGGTCGGCAACTGTGACATGTGGGAACGAGAGATTTCGGTGCAAACGGGAGCGTGTATGCTGGGAAAATGTCGTATCAGAGCGATTGTATTCAGTTTAGCCATTTTGGTACTTGGCGGCATTTCCGGGATCCGAGCTTCGGTACCCGAAGAAATATCCGCCCATTTCGCTTCATTGGATACTGCTTTGAGGGAGCTGTCCGAGGCTCGCGAGATGCGTGTGCGGAACATATCCGAGGCCAATGGTCCACTGGAACAATACATGGATCGCTATCCCGAGGTGATAGCGGTGCTCAGGATTAATTCCAATGGAAAGGTTGTGAATGAAATTGTTCGCAAAGGTCGTCCCGGCAAAAAATTCAGAGATGTGTCTTCTCAGAGCTGGTTTTCAACGGTAAGCGCGCTGGAGCCCTACTACGGGTATCTGGAAACGCGTGGAGAGAAAATGTACCTCTTCTGGAGTCGACCGATCAAGGTCGAGTCGGGATCGGATTATCGGTCGGGCGGTGCCGTAGTAGCAAAAATCCGACTGAACGAGGCATTGAATTCGGTTCGGGATAAGGTCGAATCAGCTTTTCGGATACTGGTCGAGAACAGGGCACAGTATTCCCACGACTGGGAAAAAGGAGCGAATTACGAAGAGCAGTCGCTGAGAATCCGAGGACTACCCGAAACCACACTCCAATACGTGCCTTCGCAACGCCCTGCCGCCGCTTCCGAAGCACCGGTGACCCGGGACGAAGAGATCGCCGGCGATGTGGCGGAAACTGAGAAAGGAGCAGCGGATGCGGCAGCACAAAAGGGAGGAAATGCGCCCGAGGGTCGAGATTCGAAAGGATTTGCAGGATTGTTTCCACTCCTCGTCGGTTTGATTGCCCTGGTTGCCCTGATTGTGCTTCTGGTATGGTATATGACGAAAAGAAGAAAAGATGAAATGATCCGTAGGATAGAAGAAGACCAACGTAGCGCCGGCGGATCCGAATCATTTGAATACAGCAAAACCGTAGTTATTCCGAAAGTCGAAATGAATAAGGCGATGACCACCGGCGAGCAGTCACAGGCCCCGCACTCCGCATCGGTTCAGCCACAAAACCGGTCGGCACATGCGGCAATGCCCCAACCGGCGCAAAATCAAACCCCGCGGGGAGGAGGATACATGACACAGGCGACCACGAATCAGGGAGGTAACCCGGTGAACTCGGATCAAGAGTTGGAGAGAATCCTGGCCCAGCGCACGGAGCAGATACAACGAGAGGTCTACGATCGTACTCGAAAAGCCTTTGTTGATCATATGCGTCACTACAGTACTGCAATCGAGAGGCAAATGGATGCATTGGCGAGAGTTTCGTCGCAGGCGCAGGGGTATGAAGCCGAGGAGTTAAACAGAATTCGGTTTGAGCTTTCAAGAATTCGCGACGCCATGGAAGGGAAACCGCAACAATAGAGCCGGACGACAGCGGTGAGCTTGCCTTCGGGCCTCAAATGGAGGGCTTCCAGGGAAACCAATTGTGGTACGCAAATAAATAAGGGCGATAAACCGCCCTTATATTGTTATCGTAGCCCAATGTGGAATGCCTGACGAACAGATCACCTGTTCAGTCGAATTCTGCGCACATATTTAACCCAAGTTTCGCAGTCGAGAACCGCCGTACCGCGCTGCACTGCGCTGCACTGAGCGGTGTCGAAGTGAGCGGTGTCGAAGTGAGCGGAGCCGAAATGCCGAGGCGATGTCCCGAGCGGTGTCGAGGGGTAGAGCAGTATGCGTAAGATGTTGTGCGAGATTGACTTAGAAAAA
>CAYFVL010000098.1:0-18643 GCA_964346405.1 uncultured Fibrobacterota bacterium | reverse complement strand
ATCGTGCAACAGCTTACGCATAATGCCGTGAGTTGATTGCGAAACTTGGGCTAGCGTCCCGGACATCAGTTGCGGCGCGCCTTCTGTCGTAATACGAGCGCCCCAACGGGCGCTCCGACATCCATACCGACTCGCCTGCATTTAATCCTCAGAATGCAGAACAAACGGTCGTCGTACACGTCGATCAGGCCTTCATAGTTTCCTTGCCCTTTGGCAATGATCAGGTCTGCTGTCTGGAACAGGTTTCGAAACTGCTCGGTGGTCTGATCCAGTGCCACCCCGGGCAGTCCGCACCCGCTGGAAACAATCTCAGCCTCGTGATCGAGTCCCACCTCGTAGGCGTCTTCAACCGTTGCGTCGTTGAGAACCGGCCGGCTGCGTGTCGCGAAAACTACCCGGATATCCGGATAGTCCCGTTTGATCCTCCGGATAAAAATCCTGTCGAATACGATTTCACCGGTATTATCGCCGATATACAGGAGAGTTTTGGTTTCGACTAATCGCTCCTTGAGGGGAAGAAAATCATACACCGCGAACCGAAGTGAAGGAATGTTGCGAATCTCCGATTCAATGTCTACACTTCCATGCGCCAGTGCTCCGAAATCGATAATATTTCCGGCCGCGGCTTTCCGAACCCCTTCCTCGAGCGGAGCCGGCGCACTATCCACAAAGGACTCAAGATAGTCGAAATAACGCAAGGCGGTGTCATTCGATTCCTTCTTTATTGCCTTGAACAAATCAAGTGGTCCTTCGCGGGTGGGCAGGAGGTTTTGTATGCGTTCATACATGCGCACAATTGCCGTTTGCGGCGAATCGGCCTCACTCCGATTCAGGAGATCTGTCATGGTTTCGTCCATCAGGCGCTTTGCTTGCATACCATCGAGTTCTCCGAGTTCCGTCGCCGAAACCGCCTGCCTTAGAATGCAAGGATAGCATTCGAGAGATAGATTCATTGAGCATATCCTCCACGGCCAAGGAATAACCATTCGGCCATATTATGCGCCTTTTCGCCACGCCCGAGCTGCTTCGTTGCGGCAGGGAACGGACCACGGGAGCACGGCCTGATATTCATAAAAATTGTATCTGCGTGAGAGCGTACGGGAGTACCGGGATCAGGAATCAGGTCTTGGATTGGTCCTGGTTACCGGTCCAGAGGGGGCAGGCTATCACATCGTTGCCTGCGGTTCCGACTAAAATATAGTAATGGGTGTCCGAAAACACGGTCTGCCCACAGGCATCTTCGGGACTTGGGTATCGCCATTCCAGAAGCAACCCCTGCCGACAACTTACACGGTCGTCAAAGGGATGACTTATATCATCACTTATGAAAACGGGTCTGCGACCCGCTAACAAGCCCCTCTTTTCGACCACTCCTGCCATTTTCGGAATTATAGAAGTGATTTTCCGCAATCGGTGCTCTTTTCATTATATATTAGACACAAAGTATTCTACGATGCATTTTATCGGTTAAACAAACTCCTGGGAAAGGAACAGCTTACCATGAAAAGATTCGCCGGCGACTGCAGCAATTCCGGTCGTCCTCACTCGAATCGGTTCTCCACAAGGACAACTACCGTTCTTCTTGGCGTATCCCTGATTTTCGGTGGTGCCGGCCGTCTTCACGCCGCCCCCCAGGATTCGGACGAAATGAACGCCAATCGGACAGTGCTGTTTATCGGTGACTCCAATACTGAATACGGCTTTATCACGGGAGCACTCAAGGATATTCTGGCTGATGAATTCGGTGATTTCGGAACCGGCTACTATCCATTCTCCATCTACGCAACTGTCGGTTCAGGTCGCGTTTGGGGATGGCAAGGCGATATGGAAGGATTAAAACTGAGTATCGATACTGTTCAATGGAACCTGGCGGATGCGATCGGGCTCGTCTATGAGGGTAAATACAATGTCACGAGAAAAGATGCCCCGACCTGGTCGCCATCCACTCACTGGATCGAGTCTCGCGAAGACGGTGCGTCAATGTCCGCTGAGTTTACCGGCTCGGGTTTCGACCTCTACTGGACCGCCGCCGAAAACGGTGGAACTTTCGAGATCCTTGTTGACGATGAGGTGGTACAGTCGGTAAATACGCAGGGGATGCCGAAAACGAAACGGACTTCGATCACCAATCTCGATCCTTCTCAAAAGCATACGGCAGTTATGAGACAGACATCGGGAAAGGTCATTTTGCAGGGCATGGATGTTATGCGACCGGTTGATGGTGAAAGCAAACGGGCGGTGGTTCATACCTGGGCCAACAGCGGCGCCGCGGCGATAGATTTCGTAAACATCCATGAAGAGGTTTTCTCCTCGGCGCTTCAACTGATAAATCCTGCCTGTATCGTCATTCTCCTGGGGACCAATGACGCTATCGAAGAGGTCTCGGAGAGCGACTTTCAAGAAAACATGATTACCATTACGGAACGGATCAATGCAGCCCTCCCAACCCCCCGCATTCTTATCGCTTCGTGCATAAATATCAAATTCGACGCCTGGGACACGTACGGCGGTCAGTATCTGGAAACCTCGTATCCCACTATTGCACAGGAGGTAAACGCGGAATACTGGAACCTGCATGACTGGTTCGGACCTTATCAGGAGAACGAGAACGACGGATTTATGAAAGACAAGGCTCACGTGAATGATAAAGGCGGAGAGAAAATTGCGCCTCAACTCTGGCTGGAACTTCAGAACCGGTTCGGCATTATTGGTGTGAGGCCTGGAAGTCAGGTTTCCGGGTCGGTGATAACCGCATTACGGACCCACAGCTTTATTTCGGGCCTCTCAGGCGAAAAGTCTCCGGCACGTACCCTTGATCTGCTCGGTCGGAAACGAGGATCGGGGCATATTCCGTCAATATCGATAATTCAGACAAATTCTCAAGATTAGCGGTGCATGCGCCAATTTGACCGTAAGGCTGGTCAAGTCACCGGATGCCTTCGTGCTGATTCCGCCCATGCGGGATCAGCACCAACAACAATTCCCCCATCTCGTGTCTAACCCAAGTTTCGCAATCAACTCACGGCATTCTGTTTATATCAGTGCCTGTCCGAAGACCACGAAAACGGACACTGGGGGGTGAAAATTCACTCAAATGCCGTGAGTCGATTTGTCTAAGTCGGGTCAACATGCTTTGCAACTCAAAATACCACCACCGGCGAAACCATCAAATCTGGTCTATTCTAAAAAGTTTTTAAAACACCGCTTGCTTTACGAAACGGACCTGGACTCTGTTGTCTATTTGCGGGTTTCACCCACGAAACGGACATCCCTGAAAAAACAGGCTCGATTGCCTGGCCATTGACAAAGATGTCTCGGCGATCCGTACGGACCGGCGTCCGTGGATCTTCAGGAAGTCGATACGCCCGGGTTATCGCATGAATCGAGAAACCTCAACATCATTTTCAGCCAAATTGCAAATCCCCTTATGCTCGATTTCGCCCTGTGGATGCGGCCTGAAGCAGCGTAAATATCAATATACTGAAAAAAGCTTCCATCGCACGCAGAATGATCGGCAGTACTGCCGGCGTACGCCACTCCGCGCTGGGACAGGCAACTGAAGCGCGGATATGGAACGCACAATTGGTGGACACAATTGCACCATTTTGTGACACAAAAGCACAAATACTCGACACGATTCCTCAAGCAGGGCATGAATTCTCTCATTAGATTATTGTTATGACGCTTACATGAGGCTGGAATAATGAGTTCCGACGCGAATGAACGAATTCGGTGTCCTATCAAGCGAAGTGGCGGTCTCTTTCCGGAGTGTCTTGCCTTCGACATAACAGACGTAACGTATCAATTGTAATCAAGGGGAGTCAATACCTTGAAATTTAGTCGGCATACAACCAGACCCTCCGCCGAATATACATTCAGGAAATTCGGATGTATCCGAGCCACGGCAATATGGAAATCCGCATGCTTATTGGCACTGTTGAGCGTAGTGAGCACAGCGAACACCGCGGAATTCGACGGCGACACTTTGAACGCGGACACTCCTTATCGAGCGGAGATAATACGAGACTGGGAGAACCAGGATCGGATTCAGAGTCGCGGATACCGCACCGCGATAGAAAACATAATCAACACCTCGCTCAACCTTCCCCATCGATCCCGGCTTGCGGATCGTCTGGCGCAACATGCATCGACTCCCAACGACAGCGATGATCTCAAGCGTCTGTACTACCGAGTATGCTCCGAGCGCCGAAGAATGCGCATGGAATTCTACCTTCCGAAAATGCAGCAATTTGTCTATGCGAAATGCAAAGACCCGGGAGTTCTTTTCAGGGATGTCTCAAGTGGTCCGGGCGGACCGCTAATGCTTGTGGAAATGAATGGGTTCTATGGAAAGGGGGCGGATCTGCGTCCGCAATGGCAGTCGCGCACGCCGGACATCTCCTACGACGGAAAAAGAGTGCTGTTTTCATCCAGATCGAATAAAAAGGGACATTATCATATTTTTGAGATGGACCTCGAGACCAGAAATGTACGCCGTCTTACCGATGGAGACTGCAACGACATTGAACCGGTATATCTGCCTAACGGCAATATACTATTCAATTCGAATCGCATGGTCCAGGCAGTGGACTGTTTTTCACCGACGGTCACGGTGAACATGTTTCTTATGGATGCCGACGGCAGGTATGTTAGAAGGATCGGTTTCGATCAGTCTCCAACAAATTACCCCCATGTGTTATCAACCGGGGAAGTGGTGTACTGCCGGTGGGATTACAATGACAAAACGCACACCTATGCTCACGGTCTGTTCTATATGAAACCGGATGGAACGGCGCAACGGCAATACTACGGCAACAATTCGTGGTGGCCGACATGCATTCTTCATCCCCGTCAGATACCCGGGACTTCTCTTCTGATGGCGTCCATCACCGGATACCACAGTGGTCAATGGGGCAAAATCGGCACTATCGACAATCGGGTGGGGATGCAGAATGGAGCAGGGGTTACCTTGTTGGCTCCCCGAAGGCTACCGGCCGACGACACGCTGTGTACGTGGGGTAGGCCCAAACATAATTACAAGTACAGTTCGCCGGAGGGATTTGATCCCGAGACGTTCGTCAAAAAGGGAGCATGGCCGAAAGATGCCTGGTGCCAGGACGACCCGCTCATGGCGTATCCTTATCCGTTTGATGAAGATGCATTCATTGCGTGCATGCAGGTAGAGGGCATGCGTGGCGTGTACTTTGTTATGTCCGAGGACGGCTCTCGTGAATTAATTGTGGACGGCGATGCCACATCACCCGTCGTCGTGGCTCCTCGAGAAAAACCTCCGATACCGTCAAGTAAGGTGGATTACCGCGACAGCACTGGGATATTCACGATCACTGACATCTATCAAAGCCAGTCGCCGGTGCTTGACGGTATCGAGCGGGGTACGATCAAGCGCCTGCGCGTAGCCGCCCTCAAATTCGACCGGCGCAACGAGTCGAGGGGCATGAATATAGATGGTCCGGCGAGAATCAATGACGGTGGCGCCACCGTGCATCCACCGATCGCCAAGGGCAACGCATCGTGGGATGTCAAGATGATCGTTGGCGAGACTCCCGTGTACGAAGATGGCTCCGCTTCCTTTATTGTGCCGGCGCGCCTGCCGGTCTACTTCCAGGCACTCGATGAAAAGGGCCACATGGTGCAGACCATGCGATCGTGGTCAACCCTTCAGCCGGGAGAGACCTTCTCATGCCTGGGGTGCCACGAAGACCAGAACTCCGCGGCTCCGATTACATCCGCGACTATTGCATCACAGAAAGGCGCACAACCATTGGAGCCGTTCTACGGTCCCATGCGGGGGTTTAGTTTCGCGACGGAAATCCAGCCGATCCTCGATGCACGATGTATTCAATGCCACAACGACACCACGGGTGCCCTGAATCTCCTCGGCACGCCAAAGACGGACAGATATCGCACCTGGTCGGAGTCGTACGATGCTCTAACCCGAACACGCAAAGGGCCGAGCAGAAACGATTGGTTCTCCTGGCTTTGCGCGGAGGCTGCGCCTACTTTACAGCCACCATACCGAGTCGGGTCGGCGCGAAGTCCGTTTATCGACTCACTCGAGAATGGTCATAACGACGTCAATTTAACAAAAGAGGAAATGGACAAGCTGTGCTGCTGGATCGATCTGGGCATCCCATTTGCCGGAGATTATCGTGAGGGACTCTCAGAAAATCAAATAAGCGGAATGCTCTCGATACTTGCGAGGACCGATGCCTATGAACAGGCGGAGCGCGAAAGCATAGCCGCGTTCATTGCGGCAGGGCAGCCATCGGTAGAAGTCTCACGAAATGCACCAGGACGCTTTCGGCAAACACCGTCCACGGAAAGGTACATGACGGACCATAAAGGTGCATCTGCACTCATTGTACGGGATCTTCGCGGGCGAGTCGTATATCGCACCACGCCGGTAAGTTGGACGGCGGGAAGACTGAATACGAGGGCTCTGCCTTCCGGGTGCTATCTGGTCGAGCTGAGGACAGAGGCGGGATCCGTGGTTAAACGGCTACCGGTAACCCGCTGACCCCGGATGTCTGATGTTCCGTTCGATAATCGGCGATATGCTGTTGCCGGAGGGTCGAGTACACCGGCAAGCAAAGCTTCCCTGTCGACCCCGGTTCCTCTATCCCGATGACCTGTATTTGTCCCCACCGGTATCGATTGTGCGAAAAGGAGGTTCCAACGATCCCCGATGGCCCAGGTGCGAACGCGCTTTTTGGTCAGATATCGCAGTCCTCTGATACATGGCGGAGTGAATCTGTTGAGGGAACCAGAATGGGATTACAGGAAGATATCATTCGGGAGTTTGCGGACAAAGATCTGTATATTGTCGGCTTTGCCGATATGGCCGGTCTTGTGGAAGATTGCTTCTCGAGCTATCGGTATGCAGTTTCGATTGCCCAGCGTCTCGACGACAATGTGGTTGATGAAATATGCACCGGTCCAACGGAGGAGTATTGTGAATTGTATGACCAGACAAACTTCGAATTGCTTAAAAAGACACACACGGTGTCAAACATTCTGACCGCGGCCAATATTCCCAATCTGGCAATTCGGCCGACTGTCGAAGACGAAGAGTTGGATAAGGAATATTTCGAGACTCTTCGTACCTCGTTTCCCCACAAATTGCCCGCGACCCGTTCCGGAATAGGCTGGATAGGAAAAACCGATCTTCTGGTCACTCACCGATTCGGCCCCCGTGTTCGGTTGGCGTCGGTCCTTTTCGCCGAGAGTGAATATCCGATTACGGTCGGCACCCCGATCATCAGAAGCAAATGCAGGCACTGCGATGTATGTGTGCTCTCCTGTCCGGCCAGAGCGGCCAACGGCAAACTCTGGAGAGCCGGCATAGACCGTGATGAGTTCTACGATGCTTTCAAGTGCAGAGAACAGTGCCGGGAATACTGGAGAGTCCACATGAACAAGAAAAAAAGTATCTGTGGAATTTGTGTGTCGGCCTGTCCAATTGGAAAACAAAGGACAATGAAAGCGCCTGATTTGTCGGGAAACGACGAACCGAAGGTTCATCCGACCTCCTGACCCAGGTTTCGCAGCGACTCGCGGTATTCTGCTCGTACTCGAGCGCGAAACTCGGGCCAACCAAATCGGTCAGATTTACTGTGCCGCCAGTCGCGCGAACTCAGCTTCGTACTCGGCCAGACCGGGAAAATCATGTTTTTCCACCGGAACCGCGTCGATAGCGAATCCGTCGATGGTCTGCATGGGTGAGACCTCCTCGAGTGCGGCCACTCCGCATATCGCGGCACCAAATGCCGTAGCTTCTTTCAGCTCGGTTATTACGCATTCGGCTTCCGGGTACACCGAAGAGAGCAGCGGGTTATAAGTCGAGTTCCGTCGAAATCCTCCTTCGGTGAACACCTGACCGTAACCGTCGAATCCGGCGAGGGACAATGCGATTTTGGTCTGCAACGCCAGGGAAAGGTTCAACACCGCAAACGCGGTCTCATAGTTATGGAAGAATGAAGGCATCTCGTGGCCTTCTTGTATATCGGTCAAGAGGTACTCTTTCCCATCTTCAACGACACGAGCCGTGGCTTTGGGAAATATCCCCGTTCCCCTTACCACTGACGGAACGATAAACAGTTGCTTTTCAGCGATCACCTTGCGGCAGATCTCCGGGTTGAAAGCCGGGAAATCATCTTTCCCGGATACATCTCGAAGAATCTTCGTATACGTATCGAACTCGAGTCCCCCCATGAAAATCGACGTCTTTACCGGGTTATAAAAGGCGTCAAGATTGTAGAACACCAGTTTACCCAGTTCCGATCCCCCGAACCGCACCGATTCCTGCGGATGCATGGCAACACACCACGTTCCGGTCGAGTTGAGAACAAAATTATTGTAATCCTTGACCAGATACGGCAACAGCGACGCATTCGAATCGTGAATCCCCATTGTTACGATGCAGTCGGTGGACAAACCGGTTTCTTCGGCCATCTCAGGAGTGACTGTACCGAGAACCCGCCAGCTATTCTTGATATTTTTCGGGAGCTTGTCTTCTACCCCCAGCTTTCGGGCAACCATTGAATAGCCCCGGTTCTCAAAATCATACAGATAGGTATGACAACCGGTATACGTAGGATCGGCGCCCACATTCCCCGTAAGCAGGTATCCGAAGTACTGCGGATAGTACAGGATATGCTTTATGCGGGCAAACTGTTCGGGCCACTTTTTCTTCTGAAAGTAGAGAATCTTCGCAACGTTTACCATGCTGCCGATTTCAGCGGTTGCAGTCATGCGCTGAAGCTTGATCGGTTTGCCGAATTCGGCGAAAAATTCTTCTCTGAATTCTTCGCCGGCATCGGTGGTATATGCCACCGGAGGAACCGCCAGGTCACCGTTTTCGTCAACCGACATGACCGTAGCACCATGAGTAGTAATGGAAATCGCCGAAATCGGATACGTGGCGGAAAACTCTTGAAGCTGCCCTTTGATCCATGCGAACGTGCTCTCGACATCTTCGTAATGAATGCCGTCTTCGATCTTCTCCTCAAATGACCGATACTTCTGCGCAACGATTTTGAGTTCGGTGTCGAATATCAGCACCTTCTTGTTTGTTTTTCCGATGTCGATTACGCCGATATAACGAGTTTCCATCTGGTCCACCTCCGATGAGTGACGGTGCGTCAACCGTCCAGGTTTATATCTATGCTTTCTACTTTCCAGATATCGTCGACATATTCGCGGATGGTTCTATCCGATGAGAATTTTCCCATTGCCGCGGCATTGAGAATAGACTTTCTCGTCCACTCATCGCTATCGCGATATACCGCTTCCGCCTTTTCATGGCACTCGACATAGGCATCAAAATCGGCGAATACCATGAACCGATCGCCGCCGTGGAGCAATGAATCAATCAACGGTTTGAAAATCTGGGGCTCCATAGGTGAAAAATAATCTTTTTGAACCAGGTCGACCACTCTTCCCAGCGACGGACTCCGTCGGAGGTACTCGTTGGGATCGTATCCACGGGCTCTCAGCGCGTCGACTTCTTCGGCGTGCATCCCGAAAATGAACATATTTTCCTCGCCAACCTCTTCGAGCATTTCGATATTCGCCCCATCCATGGTGCCGATAGTCAAAGCTCCGTTAAGAGCGAATTTCATATTTCCCGTTCCGGACGCTTCGGTTCCAGCCGTAGAAATCTGTTCCGAAATATCGGCTGCCGGAATAAGAACCTCGGCCGTGGTTACCCGGTAGTTGGGCACGAATTGTACCTGCAAAAGCCCCTTTGCGGCAGGATCATTTGCCACGGTTTCGGCAATGTTGTTAATGAACTTAATGATAAGTTTTGCCGTATGATACCCGGGCGCCGCCTTCCCGCCGAAAATGACCGTTCGTGGAACGAATCCCTCGATATCACCGTTTTTGATCTTATCATACAGATGAATGCAATGAAATGCATTGAGCAACTGACGTTTGTATTCGTGGATCCGCTTAACCTGTACATCGATCATCGTATTTGGATCGATCGTTATGTTGTGCCACTTCTTCAGTTTTGCGGTAAGACGAACCTTGGCTTCGTGCTTTACGGAACGCCACTGATCGCGAAAACCGGGGTCCCCGACATACTTCTCCAGGCTTCTGAGACGAGTCAGGTCGGTAAGCCATCCGTCTCCGATTCTGTCCGTTATCAGGTCCGCCAATTTACCATTGGAATGGTGTAACCATCGACGTTGCGTAATGCCGTTGGTTTTGTTGTTGAACTTCTCGGGCCACATTTCATAAAAATCCCGCATTAAACCTTCGGTGAGGAGTTTGGTATGCAGTTGCGCCACTCCGTTGACCGAATGGCTTGCCACAATCGCGAGATACGCCATACGAACCTGTGGCTCATGGTCTTCCTCGATAAGCGACATACGGCGAATTCTGTCGGTATCTCCCGGATATTTGTATGAAAGCTTTCGCAGGAAACGATGATTGATCTCATAGATCAATTGCATGTGCCGTGGAAGCAGATGTTCCATCAGGCTGACCGACCATTTTTCGAGTGCCTCCGGCATGAGTGTGTGATTTGTATAAGCAAACGTTTTATTGACAATTTCCCAAGCCTCATCCCACTCGATTTTGTGCTCATCCAGCAACAATCTGAGCAATTCCACAATGGCAATCGCCGGGTGTGTGTCGTTGAGCTGAATAACCGTATAATCGGCGAATTTCGTCATATCGTCGTTTTCGGTTCTGAACCGCCGGATAATGTCCTGCAAGGAAGCCGATGTAAAAAAATACTGCTGCTTCAGCCGGAGTTCTCTCCCGCTGTGGTTGGAATCGTTAGGGTAGAGTACTTTCGAGATGTTCTCGCTGCTCAGTTTGTTCTCGCATGCCGAAATGTAGTCCCCCGCCTGAAATTGCTCCAGATCGAGTTCGTTGACCGAACGCGCAGCCCACAGGCGCAGGGTATTGACCGTATTGTTGTCGAATCCGGGTATCGGGGTATCGTATGGAATCGCCGCCACATCTTCGGTGTCGACCCATTTCACCCTCTTCACCCCCTGATCGTCAAGCTGTGTGACGGTCCTGCCGTTAAACCGTACCCGAAACCGATACTCCGGTCGTTCGATCTCCCAGGGATTGCCGAATTGCAGCCAATGCTCCGGCAGCTCTTTCTGGAACCCGTTCACGATCTTCTGGGTGAATATCCCGAATTCGTATCGTATACCGTAGCCCATCGCGGGAAGTTTCATCGTCGCCATGGAGTCCAGAAAACAGGCGGCAAGACGTCCCAATCCGCCGTTACCCAATCCGGCGTCATACTCCTGATCGTTGATATCCTCCAGGTCGAAATCCAGGTCGCCCATTGCCTGATCACAGGATTTCTGAACCCCCAGGTTGTACATATTATTCCTTAGCAACCTTCCCATAAGAAATTCCAGAGAAAGGTAGTACACTCGTCGGGCATTACGAGTGTGGTACTGCTGCTGAGTCAATACCCAACGCTCGATCAGTCGCTCCCGTACCGTATACGCCAGACTGAGGAATTCATCATACGAGGTAAGCGTAAACTTATCCTTCGCAATGCTGTACTCCAGGTTGTTGAGAAACCCTCGACGAATGGCCTCGACGTCCATCCCTTTATAATGTATACGCCAGCGCGGAATTGATCGCGTGGACTGTTTTTCCTCACTAGTTGTTTTCTTCGACATCGTATTCTCCGATTGCATGACACCTCACTCAAAATTGTCGCCTGTAGCCGAACCAAAATACAACAGTCCGCCCCTGAAATGGCGGATTCAGGAAAGCACCTCGGTCCAAAGGAATGCGGCCGCGAAATCCGATCTCCTCGGCGGGGTCGAATCCACCAGCAAAAAATGATCCGGAGGCCCGAATGCCTGACCAGACCTCGACAGTCGAAATCGTGCAACAGCTTACGCATAATGCCTTGAATCGATTGTCGAAGTCGGCTTGAGTATTATATCATCCCATATCGATTCTTCGCAGGGCGAGTTCAGGGATCCACTCCGCGGCACAATCCCATTACTACGTTCGGGGCACGGAATTTCAGGTGCAGAAACTCACTCTTGTTCAGAGACCGGACCTTGTCCGGTTCGAGAAGAAAGATCGTGGGCACTGTAACGTTCTGAATTGGGTGCTGTTTTCTCTGATCACCCAGTCCGCCCACCAGGGGACACCGGAGAAAGGGGAAATGCCGCATTCTGCTCACCTTCGACTGCGGAATCCGGGTCAGGAAACCACTGGAGGACTCAATTCGCCAATTTCGACATGGGTACTGTGATCCTCTGTATCGAACCAGAACAGAAGATGATTTTTGTACACGGTAAAACACTCGGCAAACGAGCCGGTCGTCCCGCAAGGATAGATCTTTTTATGCGTTGCAGTCGCTCGTTCAATCAGATTTCTGCGTTGCATATCCATAATGAGTTCCTCCCGTACTGAAACCACTGGCAAGCAAGGACAATGCCAGGCATCAGACGGGCTAATCGGCTGTTATTCAAAGGCTTATAGACGGTCGAAAGAAATTGGACCGGCATTTTTTGCCGGGGAGAGGGAAAAAGAAACCATTTGGGATTTGGGAATGGAACCCAACGATTGTATAAGCGGATGGATTTTTGTGTGCCGAAGCGCAATTTTCTGTTAAATTGAGATGTTTTGTGATCCGTCGAGGAAATGTCGTGACCTGCCTCCGCAATCGCGGATGGTCGCGAAAATCCGGATTTCTAATCCACCAACTCCCTCACGCGATCCCGGATTGTTCGAAGAAATCGGCTTTCTTTGAAAACATAGCTGTCGATGTGAGCGAGTTCGAGTAGCTCCGCTTCGTTCTTGTCTCCGACCAGTTCCACCGCCCAGTCCCCGCTTTCTTTCGCCCTCTTCAGGCATTCTATCGCTTCCTCAAGATGCCGCTGAGCTGTCCAGCCGTCGAACTTCGGATCGGACAGGATTTCCCGCACATCTGTGCCGATTCGTTCCCGTATGAGGCTGTTTAATTTCAAGACATCCATCACAAGTTGGCTCTTCCGAGCGTGATAGGGTGCACGAGCCCGTTCTTCTTCCGATATTTTCCCATCCGCTTTGGCCACCGCAACATAGAGATGAGCTTCGCCTCTGCTCCGATGCCGCACTGCTTCGTTTCTATCCATGTGCCCTTCTTTTGCGCTTTTGACGTACTATGGCTCCCGAACCATGGTAAATTACTTATTCCCCAACCGGAGGTGGAAGATCGAAGAACAGGCATCTTCCTCATTCAGCGACAGCAATCGGATAAGAGCAGTGATTTCGCCACATCGACAGGTCTGGCGGGAGGTATTTGTGTAACCACAGGAGTTTGCTTGAGCCCTTCATGCGTCCACAGAAAACAATCCTGTAAATCCTCCGGAAGTTATTTTTTACATATCTGTTCCACCGGACAACCAGGGAGGTATCGTGCCGCTGTCCCGCGATGAAATCATGGAGTATGCCGCGCGCTATATAAATGGATCGAACCAAACGGATTTTGTTTTCAACGGTGACCTTTTCGGTTTCCTGATGCGGGAGCTGCCCGAGAACAAAATTCTCGAGGACGATGAGGGATGGCGGTTTGCCGGTTACGGTATCTGCATCTCGTACGATCTCGATCTGGAAACAAAACCCGCCGGCAAGTGGCTGTGGATGAAATTCTACGACCTTACTAAATTCCCCCCCCAGACCGAATACCTGAAACTCCAACCTCCCCACGTCGTTAACGGCGGATTTCAGCACCCGGCGCGGACGATGGAGACCAAAATGATACCTGTACGTGCGGACATTGAGAGTCCTGCGCCGCCAAAGACAACGGAAGTGCCGGATTCCGCGGGCGCGGATGAAAAAACGGGTCGGGAAGAAGGTGGGAAAGTCCTGAAGTTCCCAAAGAAGTAGAATATACTCTTCATCCGACTAATCCACGCATTTCGTTCTTTCGTTCCTCATGCTATCTCAAAACATGGATTCTTTGTGACCTGAAAATGCCGGAATCCATTGCATTCTCCCCCGGGATGCAGAAAATGTAATTGTCCGAACCGACAATGGCGCCCAAATGCTTTCCAGTGAGGCAGTGTCCGTTGGGCCGGCGTTTCCGCCAACTCCCGGGGTGTTTGCCGGGAGCAGGTCGTGGTCCAAGGGAGGGGTTTCCACATGCATTTCCCCCAAAGGCGGCTTTGTAGTGCCTATCGCCTTCTCGTAAGATATATCAATGACTTACGAGGATAGTGCGAAACCTGGGTCAGCCGAGCACGTGAATTGTCCGGGGGGGCAGAAATATCTTGATCGAATCCCCCGGTTTGTGCGCTAGGCGCTGGTCAATCGGGACAAAAAGGACGATTCTTTCGCCCACATCAACTTCCAGGCGCCAATAGAATCCACGGTCACCGATATCCACAATGGTCGCGGTGAGGACATTGGTGTTTTCATCACCATTGACAAGCTTCACATGCTCAGGTCGGATCATGAATTCGACCCGACCGTCGAATTTTCCTGGAACCGTGATTGTATCACCCGCAAATCCGACCACGCTCGAGTCGGCGTCTTTAGGGGATGCGGTTCCCGCAAAGACGTTTTCTCCCCGGAAGAAACGAGCGACGTATCGATCACAAGGTCGCCTGAGGAGGTCGCCCATGGTCCCTTTTTGCCGGAGCTTACCCTTATCCAGAACGGCGGCCCAGTCCGAAACGGCAAGTGCTTCCTCGAGGTTGTGACTGATGTGCAACGTCGTGATTCTGAGTTCCCGCTGGATACGGCGCAGATCGCGACAGACACGCTCACGTAAACCTTCATCGAGTGCGCTTACCGGTTCATCCAGCAGCAGAAGACGCGGTTGCACCGCCAACGCCCGTGCCAGAGCGACACGTTGTTGTTCTCCGCCCGAGAGTGTCGCCGGCCAGCGTTTGAGTAAATGGCCGATCTCCAGCAAATCCAGTACCCATTCGACCTTCTTACGCGCCTCGGCATATTTCATGCCCCGCGATTGTAATCCGAAGACAATATTTGCTTCGACGCTTTTCAGCGGAAACAGGAGGTAATCCTGAGGTACGTAACCTACGGTGCGGGACCTCGGATCGAGATCGGTGATATCCCTGTCTTCAAGTGTTATATTCCCGGTTGTCGATGAACGCAGGCCGCAGATCGTCTCCACCAGCACCGATTTGCCGCAGCCCGGAGGGCCCAGAAGTACTCCGTAGGTTCCGGGGGGCGCATCGAGGGTTATCGGGCCGAGGTGGAATTCACCTGCCGTGGTTTCCAGTTCCGTGAGTTTCAATCCCATGTTACACCTGCGTCATTCTAACGGTCTGGTCGCCGCCGCGGCGACTACCGACCCATTTGACAATTACGAGTACTGCCCCCGCCAGAGCTATCATCATCAATGCAATAGCCAGGGCCGCCTCCAACCGCCCGATACTCATTTCCAGATACATCCGCACCGGCATGACTTCGGTGTACCCAACGGTTGACCCTACAAACGCGATGATCGGGCCGTAAAGGGCCAGGGCCCGCGCCCAGATTATCACGAAGGCTGCCACGACATCATTCCGAACAGTGGGGAGAGTGACGCGAAAGAAGGCCGCCCCCTGACTGCAGCCCAGGGTCCGGGCCACGGCGGGGAGCCGGGGATCGAGGCCGTCGAATGTTCCTTTCAACATCCTTGTGCCGTACGCCGCGGCGATAAGTACCTGTACCAACACGATTCCCGCGGGCTTGTGGACGAATTTCAGGCCGATCGCCTCAAGAACCGGGCCCACCGCGGACCGTTGAAATAGCACCAGAAGGCTTATCCCGAAAAGCAGCGGCGGCAGTATGATTGGTACATCCACCAGGGCGTCCATGACTCGAATTGCCGCACCCCTTCCGCGGCTCAAAAGGTATCCCGCGGGTACCGCAATCCCCAGCGCGATCGCCGCGGCGACCGAAGATGTCCAGATGCTGAGCCAAACTGAATGCAGCACGTCCGGATCGACAATCGACTCCATGAACTGACGGCGCCCCAGCTCAGTGCCCGAGACAAGCAGGAAATCAGCCAGGATAATGCCGCCTATGAAGAAAACATACAAAGCCAGAATGCCGCCGAATGCGGTATGCAGGATATCCGGAAAACGTCTCTTTTTCATTCGTTTACACTTTCAGAAAGTAATACCAGACCACCACCCCATCAAGGGCTACCGCTCATCCGGAAGCGTGAACTGATGCTTCTTAAGGATACTTCGGGCCGTATCCGACATGCAGAACCGGGCGAACTGGGCCGCCAGCAACGGTTCTTCGGACATCGTCAGTCGAACAACCGTCACCTTGACTCGCTGCGGGTCATAGGTTTCGTTCGTGGTAGCCGAAGTTACGGCATCTATTTTGTACTTATCCTCGATTGGGACAACCTCGATCTCTTCCATGGCTTTTGCCGAAGCGTCCCACAAAGTCGCCACATCTACGGCTCCGAGTTTCAACTGATTCACCAGAGTATGGGTTCGCTCTTCGAAAATGGCACGCTCCCGCATGTCGTCGGCCATCCCATGCTTTTCCATTATAGCCCAGATAATTTTTCCACGCATGCTGTACTTCCGATGTGAAAGCCCGACTTTTATGTCTTTGCGAAGCAGATCCTTGAGGCCTTTCACGTTTTTCGGATTGCCTCTCTGCACGGCAAGCGTCGGCTCGATCGCGGCAATTGTGTGCCACCCGGCGGAGATCCCCTTGTCCTCGCATGTGTACGCAAACGGGTCGTGACATATATAAATATCGCCTTCTCCCGATTCTTCAATCTGCAACAGTACCGGGCCCGAACCACCATAATCCTCGAGTGTTTTTACTCCGGTTCGCTTTTCGAACATCTCGGCGAGTTCCTCGACGGGAGGCCGCATGGACCCGCCGCAGCCTATTCGAAGTTCCTTGCCGGTCACCTGATAGTCGTTTTCGCGGAAGATTTCAGCTCCCCTTTTGCCGGTGGCAAACTCCATGAATGCGCGAGCCAAGTCCGGATTTTCCCCATCCTTCACGAGTCCCAGAGCCAGGGGCACGGCATGAAACAACGGATCCTCCAATTCCACGACCTCGATTGCATCCCCATATTGAGCCGCGGTCGCATCCCAGATAATCGCTGCATCGAGCGCACCGAGCTTCACCTGCTCGGCAAGGCGGTTTACGGTGAGCGCCTCAAATTCCGGTTTGACCTTTCCTTCCAGCCCAACGGATGAGAACACATCCTGAGCGACACCACCGACCGCGCAGGCTTCGGATTTTCCTAGACCTACTTTGACATCTTCGCGAGAGAGGTCCTCAATAGTCTTGATATTGGCGGGATTGCCTTTGGGCACCCCGATTACAGGGACAAACCATGCTACGACGACCTCTTCGCCAACCATTCCTTTTTCGCGGGCGGTCTGCACCCATTGGGCGTCCCCGGGCAGAAACAAATCGGCCTTGGTTCCGGAAGACATCTGCCCGATCAACGTCCCCGAGCCGGCATAAATCACACGTACGGAGCTGCCGGTTTCTTCCTCAAATGCCTTGCGCAGAGGCTCCATTGCCGGACGAATCCCCCCGCCGCACATGATGGTAAGGGTACCTTCTCCGCCTGACACCTTTTTGTCTCCCCCACATCCGGAAGCAATCAGCATTACTGAAACAACTGCCGAAATCCACAATTTCTTCATGCGTGTCCTCCACTCCTTATTTCTAAAACAGGCCGAGCGCTACCGGTACATCTCCGGAAAAATTCCGTCCGAAACAAGTATAAATACCTCTGGAAATCCGAAAATCGACCTTACTTGTTTACTACGATGCCGCCAAACCGGCGGGGACAATCAATTTTCTTTCTTCAAATCGGCCGTTTCGCAGAGAGAGATAACCAGCGGAATACCATACGTATTCGATATTTCCTCCGCTTATCGACTCCTCCAGCCGACAGTTTCCCGCCAACCTTCTCGCGGCGATACCGGGAAAAAAACAAGAGATATCTCCCCCATCCACTTCCTTCGGCGCCTTGCTCTCATCTCACACATTTCGGATGATGTGATCCTATAATGAGCACCTATAGATAATAATCAAGGAGTTGCCTAACCCAGGTTTCCCAACCAACTCACGGTTCCGCAAAAGAAATTCTTCGGTATTCGTGCGGTTGAAGCCTTTTGAGCCCTTGATAGTGCGCTTCCCCTGGTTCTTACTCATGCACCGACCTCACACTATACCAGTGTAAACGTCTCATCGGCGATTACGATTCCCTCCAATTCCGTAACCAGTCGCCACGGACCGATCTTGTCCGTAACCGGCTCCCAGACCGTGTCGCCGAGAAAAAATTCCCAGTCGTTGGAACGGATGTAAATTTCTCCGGTAAATGGAGGCGTGGGACGTCCTTCGGAGTCGAGAAACGGTGGGTGTTCTATACGAAACCGCAGCTTCTTGCCTTTGCCTTTCCTGATTTTCAGAACATACCCAAACTCTATACCGATACGTGCCGGAATTTCATGGGTACATTCCCGGATTTCAGGAAGTTCCTTCGCCGCTCGATCCCAGGGTGAATAAATACCCCACGTGTCCAGTTCCCAGGACGTTTTCGTTTTCGCCATTGCTCTTCTTTCGTTCTTTTTCGGGTTCATCGGGAAGACGGAAGCATTTAACCCAAGTTTCGCAGTCGAGAACGAGCAGTATGCGT
>CAYFVL010000097.1:0-18659 GCA_964346405.1 uncultured Fibrobacterota bacterium | reverse complement strand
GGTATCCGGGGAGATACCTTGAGCATTTTTCTACAACGAATCGCGCGCCGGCTTAGGCAGAATGCCGTGAGTTGGTTGCGAAACTTGGGCTAGTAATCGACACTCGCTCCCGGCGGTTTTCTCACGGCGACCGCAACGGTGCGTTGCATGACATACTCGCGTTCATTCTCGAGCGAGAGAGTTATCTCCAGCAGCACGTCCTGAACGCCCCCGACGATCTGCTCCTGTTCTGAGCTTTCGATATGGAAATCGGTTATGAATGCGGCGGAATCGGCCAGTGGTACCGGTGCGCCGTTTCGCAGGAGTTCCCGGCCGTAAAACTCGTAATTGACCGTGTCGCCCGATGCGGTCACGAACGTGACTCCGGATGAATGATGGGCCAGAAGCGCTGTTGAGCGACGAAGGTCGTCGGACAGTCGGTCCACGAGGTTTCTCCCGGCAAGACGGAAAAACGATTTTTCCTGTCCTCGGGCAACATGGATATTGATCTGATTCCAGGCATAGAATGTCAGCATAATCACAATGGCCGAAATGAACATGGCCAGCGTGAGTTCAACCAGGGTTGCCCCACGACATTTCCCGAAACGGTTCGGATTTCTACCGGCTATTCTTCTCATGGCAAACAGCCCTGCAACAGCCTGAATTCCACCAGATGCTCCGGATTGTCCAGCATCCCCACCTTGATCGCAATCTCCTGAATCGCTGTTGTATCCTCCTCTTCCCGGTAGTCGTCGCCGGTAACCGTTTCCCGCGATACCCAGAAATACAGGTTGTAGCCGCTTGTCTCGTAAAAGGTGTCTTCCACCGCCACACAGTTCGCCGCCTGAGCTTTCACTCTCTCCGCTTCGTTGCGAGCCAACACCGAGGCGGCGTCGATCCGAAGCCCTCGTCCGCGTACGGTCTCACCAAACTCAAGAAAACGAAGCAGCATGACGGAGACGATCCCCAGGACTACCATTGCCAGAATGACTTCGACCAGGGTCAGGCCGGAGTTGTTTCCGAATACTCTTCCGTGCGGTGCCTTCATGGGCATCAGCTCTCCCACCATTCCAGCACTGTAAGAAGGCCAATAAAGTAGGGCATGGTATAAGACGATATCGTTTCGAGACTCCTGACCCTGCCCGACAGGTGGTTCGTGGCGGTGTTCCCGGGATCATCCATCGTGGTGAGGACATTGGCCCGTATGACACCATACAGCTCTCCCTGATGACACACCTTCCCTTCCGCCCACAACACCCCCGTGCAAAACGTCTCCGGATCCGTCCGAATCCCCAGGTTGGGCCCCAGACTGATAAGCACACCGTCCACTTCGGCGGTGTTTCGAACATAGATACCAAATTTCTCACCGCCCGCCTCGGATCGAGCACTGTCCGAGGGCGAAGGGGCCGGTGGCGGTGGGGACGATTCTTTAGCATCCGCCTTCGATGTTTCAGGTTTTTTCTGCTTACCAAGAGAAATAATCGTGCTGTGCTCCAGAATCCGGGCTTCCCCGACAATTTCCACAACCCCCTTTGTCGCGGCACTTCCCTGAAACTGGATCTTGTTGGTAGTCATCTCTTCACCGAAGAATATTCTCTGCTCCGCATACAGATTCACGTTCTTGAATACGGCTTCATCGAGTATCCTTATTTCTCCCCCAACAAATATGCGAAGGTTTTCGAGATATACCGTGCCGGTTATCTGAAGATCTCCCATAACGTGTACCGTACGATCCTCATCCCAAACAATATCATGAGATCTCCCGTCAAGAAACAAATCCCCATCCACCTCGGCTTCTATCTCCTCGATTTCGTCATTGGACTGAATGGTCAACGGCATCTCCTGTATGCCCCGGTCCAGAAGCGGGCTGAGAAGCGCGCTGTTATTCTGGACAAAATTCTCGAGTGAAGCATCATCGACGCCGAACCGGGTTCGTCCCCCGGTGTTTCCCGAGTCAACCGCAATCGGGATACTATACATATCGCCCTCGTAATACCCATGGCCTTGGGGTGCTCCGACGACATCCAGAAAAAGTACGGTGTCAGGATAGACAAATGGCCGACTCCCCACCTTCACCCGGACGGTATCCGTCAATCTTGTATACGCGCCGATCGACTGTACCGTGCGGGTAAAATCGCCCACTACAAGCGATATTTCCGCCGATCCCAGACCGGTATCTCGATACGGAGTGATTATCAGAGGCATTCCAGACTCGAGAACAGCAAGAGAATCGCCGGCGTCCATGGTGGTATCGGAGCTTTCTGATTCAGAGTCTTCGGACGGCGAATCGAACAGGTCAGCCCCAAAAATGGTTTCGACCGAATCCGTGCCGAATGAGTTTCTATCTTCTTCCGTATGTCCTAACAGAGAAAGCGCAACCCAGATGCCGCTTCGGGCGTTCAGCAGACTCTGGAGTCGTCGGGGCTGCATAAGAAGAGGCCGGTTGAGATGGCCCTGCATGAGGATGTAGCCGGAGACCGAGACGAATGCGAAAATGGAGAAGAACAGTACGATCGGAAAAGCTGCTCCCTGATGTCCCAGTTTTTTCATGATCCGCCCGTGCACCCGACTCGCTTAGTTCTCGGGAGCCTTGAGATCGTAGGTGCCGTATTTGTCGTTCAGAATAACCTCTTTGGGGCTAATACTAACGATACGCTGTTCAAGCACCGTATCGCCGGCCTCACAGATATAAGTCTTGCCGGAAGGGTCTTCAATGACGGCCAGGGGGTTTTCCTTTTCGAGAATGCCCTTGATTCTCAGAGCCGGACGTTCTTTTTTCCGCTCCTCTTTCCCAATCCGGCGTACCCGGGGAGGCGGTTTCCCATCATCGCGGAATGGAGTGGTGTGCTTGCCGACAAATTCATGGAATTGAACCGTTGATTCAGTCACCAACGCGCTGTCTGCCAGGGAAAAATCCCCGAATACGGCGCCGCTTTCATTGTTTGCATCGGCCGATGCGATTTGTGTCGACCTTACCTGGTTAACAATCTCGCCAATCGTCGAAACCGAAAACCACGTAAGGATAACCGCGGCCCCCCACGCACCCCAGGTCGCTATCTGCTTCGTATTCATCCGATTCAGCCATCCTTCCGTATGAAGCAGGTAACCTGCAATGCGGCCTCTATGCCGCCTCCCTTTTCCGCCGCAACGATACCCAATCGGTCGATTCTCATCACCTGAGGTATTTTCTCGAGAGAGGATACGAACTTTCCCAGAGAGTGATAGTTGGTCCTAAGCTCGAGTTGTATGGGAAAAAAGCGGTACAGATCTCCCTGGTACTCCTCACCGGGCTGCGTCTTGTCAAACTTCACCCCGGCCTCCCACCCCTTGTCGAAAATGGTCTGAAGCAGTCCCGAGAGGTCGGTGGGATCGGTAAGCCCCGAGGTCAGAGAATCCAGTCGCGTTTCAAGAGCCGCTCTTTTCTCAAGAACCCGGGAGTGGATACCCGGGGTTTCTCCGCCACCGGCAACGAGTTCTTTGACTGTTTGCATGTGAGATTGTGAATCGGTCATATCACGCCAGACCGGCACTCCGAAATGAAGAATCAAACGCGAAGTGAGAAATACACTTGCGGCCGACAGAAATACCGGACCGGCAAAGCATTTCAGATATTTTCGGTAAGTGTCAGTCGACATAGTATCCTGAACCGTGTTATTGCGCGGTTTTTCTTATCGCGCTCGAGTGAAGCCAACTGGATGTCGTCCACCATTCCCGTCGATTGTAACGATCCCATCAAGGTTGTGATAAGTTCTTCTTTATGGGCCCATCCGACGACGGCGATTCTTACCTCACTGTTGTTATTCTCTATAGGCTCGGAACCCAGACGCGAAAGGTAGAGCCCGTCCGGGCGAATTCTCCCGAGTTCCTCAAGAAATCTTCCCCAGGTTGTCCTTCGCGAAAATTCCTTATGCAGCCGAAGAACCGTCCGGGCGAGGCTGTCTGTTTCCCGGATACCTGCCCGGATTTCCGCATTCCCCGAGACCACACGTCGGTACTCCTTTTCAAACGAATCAATTCTTATTCGATTGTATTTGTGAATGCCCAACGGAATGCCGACCCCCGCGATCCCCAGAACAAAAACCGCGGCCGCGGCATAAGTCAAAGCACCCCTCAACGCACTTACGCGAGGCGAATGTTCCGAACCGGAGAAAAAGGGAACCGAACGGTACACGTGACATAATGCCGCCCCCAGAGCCGTCAGCGAGTATTTGTCGTCACAGCCGTTTCCGGGCGACACTCGAATCCAGCCCGACGGTATAGAACAGGCGTTCCCGATATTGTAAACAGTTTGCGGAAACTCGACTCCGGTATCCAGCCGATTCCAGTAGCGCTCCACACGACCCAGGTGTCCTTCAAGCATCCGCTCATCCGTTCCCGACCCCAGATGAAACACGACGGCCGGTGTACGATCGATCGTGACGCCGACATGCACGATTTCGTCTTCAACATACACGGACACAAACGATTCGGTGACACTTTCCGCATAGTGTAAAGGTATCGTCGTGAGATACGAATCAGTGGGAACCGTGCCGGAAACGCTGCACCCGAACACCTCCATATCGATGTCACGCTCGGCTCTGAATACCGACGCCGAGAAACCCCCGGCACCGGGAACAACGATCCGGTCCGCCTGTTCATCGGTATACGACGTGGGCTGCCAGGCACCCTTGACGGCCAGATATACGGCCTTCCCGATAGAATGCAGCTCGGCGCCATATCCGCGCACCGGCCAGGTCTTCACCGCGGACGATTCCCATAGCTCGCCCCTTTTCACGAGCTTGACCGCAACGAAATCGCCGTTGGCATTCCGAGTTGTACCGAACACTGATTTCATGGAAGAACCTGACTAACCGAACAACGACTAGTCGTTGCCCTCATTCTCGTCATCGTAGTTATCGTAGTATTTGTCTCTTGTTTCTTCTTCCGGCCGTTCCCGTTCTTTACTTCGTCCCAGAAACCTCTTCATGGAGCGGCTCCGTGATGATTCCCGTAATGTTGGTTCTTCCGACGAGTCGTTCGACTGCTCGACCGTATCATTCTCGGCCGCGCCTTCCACTTCCCCGCCGGTATCACTCCCCAACTCCTCCAACAGCGTTCCGGAAGTATCGAGTTGCATCTCTTCGAATTGCTCCACCTGATCATCACCGCTCATTTTTAAAGCTCCGGCAGGCCCTTTGATCGTCTCCTCTATCTCTCTTTCATCGCTATTGATGCCCATGTATTCCCCGAGAGACTGATGCTGAGCATCCTGAAAACGTTTGAGTTCCTTCCGAAGATCAACGGATTTACTTTTCCGGATCACGTGGGGAGTAATGTATATAACCAGATTTGTCTGAGTATTCTGTTTAGCCGTTGATTTGAACAAATGCCCCAGGATCGGCAAATCACCCAGGATCGGGATTTTTGTATTCCGAGTGCCTTCTTTGCTGTTCAGCAGTCCCCCGAGGACCAGAGTCTGGCCGTCATCCAGCCGAACGGTGGTGGTTACCGAGCGCTCGAACACATTGGGTAGCCCCTCGTCGTTTATCCCCTGCTGGTTGGATATCTTGGGGGATACCTCGGCGGTAATCTGACCCGACTGGGCTATCCAGGGCGTAATATCTACGCTAATACCAAAATTTATCGGCTGAAACCGATAGGTCGGATTCTCGGATGTACCACCGATAATCTTGTGATACCGTGTCTCGCCAACATTGATTGTCGCCTTGTTTCCATTGAGCACCGTGATCGATGGATGGGCAAGAACCCGCGCTTTTTCGGCATCTTCAAGAGCTTTGAGTTTCAGAAAGAAACTGGGAGTTCTGTCAAAGAAACCAAACTGGGTTCCAGGTTCTCTTCCCTCCATGCTTTTTTCAAATTCCGTAAAGCTTTCCCAGGTCCGATTCCAGAGAAGGCCGGGAATACTCCAGTTCATATGGCTATCCTTGCCTCCCCCGCCGGCCTCGATACCGAACTCCCGAGTCATGCTCCGGTTGAACTCCACCACAATCACGTCAATGACTACCTGCGGCGTCGGGATATCGACCGTGTTGAGAAATTCCTTTGTCTGCACGATATCTTCGGAAGTACCCGAAACAAGAAGTGCATTCTGTTCTTTCACCACTTTGATGTTTGTTTGTGGGATATTCTTTGGAAGAATTTTCTGGATTTCATCAGCCTTGATGTGCTTGAGATGCACAAGATCCGAGGTAGACAGCGCCTGTCCCGAAGGAGTCGCGGTATTCCTGTTTCCGATAAGTATCACTTTGCCCTTCTGCACGAACGTGTACTTCGTTCCTCCCAGCAGCAGTGCAAGAGCCTCGGTGAGTGACAGATCGTACAGCTTGGCGTTGACCTCGTCGGTCACATTTCCATAGGTGACCACCTCCATGTCGCTTTGTTCCGCGATTGCCTGAAGAACATCCGACAAGTTGCCGTTCGTCACATCGAGGGAGAGCAGTCCGCGTGAGAAATCGACATAGAAGTCTTTTCCGCCTTTGTTGAAGCGAGTGTGTCTCCGCGGAGTCGAGGATGCTGCCTGCTCGGGCTGACTGACGTGATAGATCCCCCGCCGACGCTGCACGTCATACCCGTTCCCTTCGAGAATCGCCCGAAGTCCATCGTCAAGCGGCACCTGGTACAGCTTTCCCGTTAGCTGCCCTTCAATCTTGCTGTCGGGAACGATGCTTGCCGCCGTTTTTGAGCTGACTTCTTCTATAAACTTGAGAACATCCATATTCTGGATATCGAGACTCAGTTTTCCACGATGAAAACGGATAATTGATTTCTTCTTCTCGGGTGCGGTACCTATTCGATAGACATTTCCTTCCTGTCGGACTTCGAGTCCCTGGGATTCCGCCAGACTCCGCAACCCTTCCATGATCGGGACGTCGGTCAAATGCAACGTCACCTTGCCCGTTACTTCCTTGTCCAGGATGATATTCAAATTGTAGCCCTTCGAAATCATGCGGATGGCGTCGCGAATATCCATCTCCTTCACGTCCAGGGACATCGTCTGCGGTTCTTCAGTAGTGCCCTGGGCGTCGCCGGGACAAAACACCGCCGTGCTTAGTACAAGAAGGGCGAAAAACAAGAACCTCCGGAAGTTTGGTCGCTCCCACGACGGGGCAACGGTTGGATCGGTGGCTGTCATTTGGATAAACCTTTTCATTACCGATTGCATAATTTCTCGCCGGTCAGGAATCGCCACGGAATTGAATTTCCAGAAATCGCAAGATATCGAGTCGGATTTCGAAGCGCTTGTGGAGTGTCATGCCGGGGACTACGGCCCAAACAAGCATCGAAGAAAACCAACCCCGCCCGGCGGGTTCAAGCGAGAATGGAAAAATTATTTCGTAACGACTCCTTGGCGTCAGTACACAACATCATCAATAAGAACCACCCGGAGCAATTCGTCGGGGGTCGTGATTCCTTCTTTGACTTTCTCTATCCCATTCTCCATAAGAGTTTTCATTCCAAGCTCTCTCAGGCGCCTGCGTAGTGTGTTCTCAGTGGTTTCCTCCGAAATCAACGAACGGATCTCCTCATTGACCAGTACAATCTCGTAAATTCCTGTTCGTCCTTTAAACCCGCTCTCCTTACAGTTGTCACATCCGGGAGCTTCGTAAGGCCGCGGCAAGGGAATGTCACCAAATGTTGCGCGCCAGCGTTGCCGCAATTCCGTCGAGATCTCAGTTGGCCGTCTGCACGAGGGACACAGAACCCGAACCAATCGTTGTGCTATTATCGCCAACAGTGACGAGGATACAAGATAGCCCGGGACACCCAGATCTCGCAAGCGCGTTACAGCGGAAACCGAATCGTTGGTGTGGAGCGTCGAAAAAACGAGATGCCCGGTCTGAGAGGCCTGCATGGCAATTTCCGCCGTTTCCCTGTCACGGATTTCCCCGATGAGAATCACGTCGGGATCCTGACGAAGTAAAGACCGAAGTGTGCCGGCGAAGGTCACCCCCGCCTTTTCATTGATCTGAACCTGGTTGACACCATCGAGCTTGTACTCGATGGGGTTCTCGATGGTCGTAATATTTATTTCTTTACCTCGAATCCGGTTCAGACAGGCAAAAAGGGTCGATGACTTCCCGCTCCCGGTGGGACCGGTGACAAATATCATCCCTTGTGGTTTGTGTATAAGTGTATCGAGTTGGGCTATCTCATGACCCGCGATGCCGAGATTCTCAAGTTCAAGCAGATTCCGGTCATGCTTGAGTATTCTGATCACTGTTTTCTCGCCGTGATGAGTCGGAAGGGTAGAGACACGAAAATCATAGACGCTGTTTTTGAAATCGTAGCGTATGCGCCCATCCTGAGGAACCCGCTTTTCGGCGATATCCAGATCGGCCAGAATTTTTATGCGTGATGTAACCGGCACATACATGCTTCGTGATAAATCCATGTGGTGCCGAAGCATCCCATCGACTCTTAGACGAACCTGAGCCCCGAGTTCCCCCGGCTCTATGTGAATATCCGAAGCCCCCCGATCGATCGACTCCTCAAAAATCAAAGAAGCCATCCGAACCACCGGTTCCGATTCAGTGCGTTTCCGGATCTCATCGAGGGTCATTGCCGATGAATCGTTGTGCATCTGGCGCTCGTAATCCCGAGCAACCCGACTCATCGAGCGACGAAACGACGATTCCCCCTCGAACAATCGACGCCGGGTTTCTTCAATTTCGTCCGGAGTCGTTACGCTGGCCTCAACGGCCAGTCCGGTCGCTCGATTAATATCGAGTACGATCCCGAGATCAGTCGGATCGTGAACCACAATGGCAGCCGAAGACTCCGATGAACCGATCGGCATACATTTGCCGTCCGAGAAAAGCTCCGTTGGAAACTCGGTTACCAGAGTCTGGTTCACGTGTGTCTCGATGTTGTTTATGAAAGGAAGAGAAAACTGCTGGGCCAGGGCGGCGTACACGTTCGCCGAATTAACCCCGAAGCAAGTTATCAGGACCTCGCCGAGGCGCCTCTTCTCCGATCTGGATCGTTCCACCGCCTGATCCAGTACCCCGGAGGTGATATGCCCGTTGCGAAGAAGTATCTGACCTAGTTTTTGTGTCATTTTGAATTATTACGATCGTGAGTAAAGCCTCACCTCAGTTGAATCAACGCATCCAACACATTGAGAATGAAACGGATATACAATATAGTATCAAAGCAGGCTCATTCTCATGAGGGAATTGTTGGAAATATGTTACGGCGACGTTAGCTGAAACAAAACAGTGGTGGAGAATAAGAAAATCGAAATTCAGCCTGTGAATTCGCCACACGTTTCAGGAGTACGGATGGAATGCAATTCTAGTGTAGAATTTCGGGAAAGACGTAAATCCCGCAAATGAACATCATTCCCCTTGAGCCGGACGGGAGTAATTAAAAAAAGCGAATCCCTCGAAAGGGATTCGCCACAATATCTCGCCCGCGGAAATTTTGAGCTACTTACGCAGCACCATCGATGTTGCGCCGACTTTCTTGCCGTCCACAAGTATATCGACCACATAGTAGCCGGCTGAAAGCCCGGAGGACTTCAGGTCGAATCCCTTTGCCATTTCGTTATAGACCAGCGCCGAACGGCGCCCCGACACATTGTACGCAAAAGCCGAGACCAGGCCGCGATGCCCGGCCGATACAGTGATTGTATTCCCAACGGTTTTTATTCCGGACAACCGCCCCGATGAACGTACGAGCCGACTGGTATTCGAACCTGCGATTTCGCACTGCTCACCGCAGTCCGGTTCATCACCGGTTTCGGTTACTGATAACAGCACAACCTGTTTACTCGAAACGGACATCGTTCTGCCGTCACGCTCCACCATTACTTTGGGATTGAAAAATAACTGTGAACCGGCATCTTTGTTGTAACAGTAGGTGATTGTATTGACGGGGGTAATCGCTGTTCTTCCATCATTCAGATCCCAGAAATACTCGGCCGGAAGTTCATTACCGTCAAAATCGGTCATGTTTTCGGTTTCGACCGTGAGTGTTATCGGTACACACTTATCCAATGGAATATATGACCAGCTATTCTTTGGAATTTCGCCTTGCCCCTCAACTGAAACGCTGACGATAGATGCCACGGGAAGTCCGGTATTCTTTCTCTCGCCGAATGCGGCGGCGGGTATAACGGAAAGGCTGTCGTCCCCGGGTTTCTTCCATTTGAGCATGCCGTCACTGATCGCCCCCCAATCCCATTTCCAGAACAATATTTTCTTATAACCGGGTGAACTGAAGGTAACGGTCGCGGTATGGCCCTTTTCCCAACCCCAGAGATGCCCGTCCCGAAGAGTTGGCCCAACATTGACGCCTTCGTGATTGTTTGGCTCAAGAGAAAGCACCCCATCCTCGTCGAGGTCGAGAAAGTACATAATGCCGTCGTCACCATCGACAAAGAACTCATATGTACCTGCTTCGGGAATCTTCAAACCACCGGCGGCGAGCACGAAGTAACCGTCATAGGAAAATTCGTAAGAGGGATCGAGCATATCCGAGCTGGACATCCATCCTTGCACAAATGCGCCGTCCGAGTTCGTTCCGTGTACTTCTTCAAACAAGGAATCGAGCCAGTACGACCCGGTCACGTACGGAGCGTCGTCAAAAGGTCCCAAAGCGTCATCCTCCGAAGCATCGATATGATCGAAACCGGTCTGATCACTCCACCCGTCCCAGATGCCGGGCAAAACCTTGACCCATAATTCATTGTTATAGGATTTTCCCGAACAGCTTGTACTAATGGTATCATTTATGTTCACACAGTATACGTAACGTGCCCGCAACGAGGCGTCGGCGCCCGGTGCGAAAATCAGTGCGGCAAGCAGAAATGCAGCAAAATTTTTCATGCACTTCCTCCGTTTCCAAAGTTAGATTTAAAAGTTTCAGTTTTATCGCGGTCAGACATACATTCCCACTCAGAAAATAGCCATTTTTCGCATTGATGACACGAAAAACGCTGAAAAAAAGCGACCTTATTCACCCCTTACGACGGGGACAGAAAAGGCTTGTGCGGTTTCCGTTTCCGGATAGCCAGGCTAAACCGATTAAAATACCCCCGAATTAACAAAAATTCTTCCGCTGGAGTATTAGACGAAAAATAATTTAGAAAAGTATAGGGTATCAAACATGGGAGTCTGCCGGTTTTGCCCGCCGTCGGATGAATACGATCCGCCAACTGGGAACAAACCAGAGGAAACCCGACAAAATTCGGGCTAAAAGTTCTGCTGGAAATTAAAATACCAATTCGTACGGCCCTGATGTGGGAAAACCTGCATTTTACCTGTTTTTGCGCGGCCGGTGAACCGGTGTATACCTCACCGGAGAAGCAGGGCATTCCGCCCGGATCCGTAACAACAAACAACGGAAAAACCCATGAAGATTTCGAATAAACTGATACTTGCCCCCCTCCGAGGGGTTACCGGATACGTGTTCAGAAATGCCTTTGCACGACATTTCCCTGGATTCAATGAGGCATATTCACCATTTATTACAACAGTTGCCGGTAACAGAGCCGCGATGTCTCATTTTCGTGAAATACTCCCTGAAAACAAAGGTAAATTGCCCGTTGTTCCCCAACTCATCGGAAATAATCCGGAGGATTTTCTGCGAATGACTGAATTCATCGCAGCCACCTTCGGGCATACACATATTAATTGGAACCTGGGATGCCCCTTTGGTACGGTCACCCGCAAAAACAGGGGCTCGGGTCTTCTTCCACAGGTGGATCGTATTGCTCAGTTTCTGGATTTCGTAATGCCACGGACTACGTGCCGAATTTCGGTGAAAATACGTCTGGGCCTTACCGATCCCGACGAAGCCCTTCGGCTGTTGCCGGTTCTGAACCGGTATCCTCTCCACGCTCTTATCGTGCATCCTCGGACCGCAACCCAACTCTATGAAGGCGCCGTGGATCTCGGTCGGTTTCGTGCAATCCACCGGGAGAGCGCGTGTCCCGTTATCTACAATGGAGATATCGTTATGGCAATGCAGCACCGGATCGTAACAGCGGAGCTTTCCCCTTCGGGCGGCGTAATGATCGGCCGTGGGGCCGTGATGAATCCCTTTATAGTGGATCAGATCCGACGAAACTCCGGAGGCGGAGACAAGATCGATCGATTCAGAAAATTCCACGACGAACTCTACGCGGGGTTTACCGAAAAAATGGACGGCCCGGCACCTCTCCTGGGTGCTATGAAGGAGCTGTGGTGGTACTGGTCGCATTCTTTCAATTCAATGAAAAAGACTCTGAAACGGATACGGAAAACCACTAAAAAACGCGCCTACGAGGAAACTGTAAGCGCGTTCTTAGAAACCGAGGCGGAATGGACGGGACCTCAGATACGGTATAACCCGTTTTCAGACCTGGTGAGTTCTATTGATTCGACTGCTTCGTAGTCCATGTCGAAAATAGCCGCGGAAACCCTTTTTTCCCGCACATCCAACAGACCAAAAGTTGGTTCGATGTTTTTATCCGATTTGAGTTTCAGATGACCGGGATTCATGAACAGGAGGCCATCCGAAACCTGGAACCCCGCATGGTGGGTATGGCCGTGGAGGATCACATCCGAAGTAGCTCGATCCTCCTGGGTGAGATCCTTTTCCATCGCATGAACCAGGAGCACGCGCAGCCCGAGAACCGTCTCTTTCGCTTTTGCCGGAAGCGTTCGGTCCTGGTATCCCTTGTGATATATCCCCGGGATCTGCACAATTGTAATATCTCGTGATTCCAGACCGCGTACGTCGTCATAATCGTCACCAAGGTGGTACAGGCCGGAGATCTTCCGATCCTCGATCAACCAGTCAACCACCGCGGCCAGCCCGGCACTATTGCGGTGAGTATCACTAACAATGCCGATTTTCATGCCCGCATCTCCTGTCTAGCCCGGCGAAGCCGGAGCAGTATAATTTTAAAACACCCGTCGAGTAATCCGCCCGGACCGGGATAGAAGGTGCGAGGATAATAACCAAAGAATGAACGAAAGCCGGCAGTTTGCGGATTTGCATGATTGCTGCTCTACAGGGAACGTTTTTCCACGCCGTAATATAAATAGTGTCCGTCCGAGAAATGATTATCTCGAAAAGTTACGATTGTCCCTGAGGGGGCGGTGTCGAAGTGAGCGGTTTTGAGGCGGAGGAAAAAACGGACCGCTTTCCAGACTGGTTTTTGCGCAGGAGTATTCTGAACCGATCCTTCCCCAACGATTCCGCCAAAAGAATTTCATGCCCTTCATCTTTTGCCGAACGGGGAATATTACAGAATGGTTCTTTCCCCCGAAGAAGGATCTCCAATATTTCACCCATTTTCATCTCGGCAAGGGCAACTTTTGTTTTCACGAATGTCATCGGACAAAAATACTCCGAAATGTCAATGCTCACATTCGGTTTCATGTGGCCTCCGGCTTCGGCATGACTCATACTTTCACACTCCTCCGCACACCGGGCATATGAAACCAAACACCGCGAAATTTGCATTGACCATTCCTCGCGAATGGTATATATTTATATACCAAAGGGATGCCGTTACCCGAAAAGGAGGTGCAATGCAGCCGCTTACGCCCAAACAAGCCGAGATTCTTTCATTTATCGAAGACTACCATTCTCGGTATTCTCAATCTCCTACGTATCAGGAGATTCAGCATCGGTTCGGATTCGCCTCGCCGCATGCCGCAACAAAACATGTTCAGGCGCTTATACGTAAGGGATACGTCTCGACCCGCAAAACAGGGACAAAAAACAGTCCCCGATGCCTTCAATCGCTTCGACCGAGTGGAAAGGAAGTACCTCTGGTGGGAGAAATTGCCGCCGGCATACCGATTGAAGCTATCGAGAATATCGAAACCAGACTCGACCTTTCAACACTGGGAATCGACAATTCCGGCGGTGAATATTTTGCGCTCAGGGTCAAAGGGGAAAGCATGATAAACGCCCATATTCTCGACGGCGACCTCGTGGTGGTGAAACGTCGGCCTGAAGTAGGAAGAAATGAAATCGCAGCGGTACTGTGGAATGGCGAGGCGACACTGAAGTATGTGCTGAAATCACGCGGCACAGTCCTCCTCATTCCGGCAAACGATGCCATGCGCCCGATTACAATCACAGCGGATCAGACTGAGTCATTTGAAATTCTCGGGAAAGTCGTTCGGGTCATCCGTAGTTGTTGAATATCCCGATCAAACAACCGGGGCCGAGACCGAAATCAGGGATTGGATTCCAAAACAAATGAGTTTTTCTCTGTGATCTCAGTACTCCCTGTGGTTCCTTTTAAAAACCACCAACGCTCCTAATCCGAAATCCGAAATGAATTACGTATCTCTTCACTGCCGATCAGAATTTTCGTTCAACGCCGGAGTGCCGTCAGTACCGGCACTGGTGAGCCGGGCAAAGGAGCTTGGTATGCCCGCCCTGGCCCTTACCGATACCGATCGAATGAGCGGCTTGATTCAATTCTATCTCGAATGCCGAAAGAACGACATCACACCAATCCCGGGGGTGGAAATTACCGATCCCGGCAACAGGACCGATACGGTTGTACTGCTTGCCAAAAATGCCGAGGGCTATGGAGATATCTGCGAGATCGTAACCAAACGTCAACTCGACTCTAAGCGGTTCTCATTCGAACAGACATTTTCCGTCCCATGGCCGAATCTTGTTTTCATTACCGGCTCTCCCGAACCCCTTCAGATGCTTGCTCAAACACCGAATCGGTCGGAGCTTTTTGCCGAACTGGTCAACAATTCCGACCGGACACGCCGACATAGCAGAAATGTTGAAAAAATCGCACAATACCTGAATATACCGACTGTGGTAAGTCCTGATGCGTACTTCCTTTCCCCAAGCGATTGGGAAACGCACAGAATCCTTCGTGCCGTCGGCGAAGACTCCACGCTTTCCCGGCTTCGAGAAGAAGAATATGCCCCACGAAACGCGTATCTTCGTTCCCCCGATGAAATACATCGGCTGTTTCCCAACCATGCCGAATCACTTCAAAGAACTATTGAAATAGCCCGACGATGCACCGTTACACTCGATTTGGGAAACTGGATTATGCCTGAAATCGAAATTCCCGGCGGCAAAACGCCCGAGGAGCAACTTCGGCATGTTGCGGCTCGGGGACTGGAGAAAAACTACGGAGGCACGTCATACTATGAAGCCGCCCGGCGCACACAGGAAATGGAACTGAATGTTATCGAAAAACTCGGTTACACTTCATACTTTCTCATTGTAAAAGATATCCGCGACTGGGCGAACAAAAGATTTGCCGGCGGGTATCGTCGTCCGAAAGACTGTACGATTCTCCGGGGAAGCGCGGCCAATTCCATTACCTTTTACAATCTCGGTGTCGGAGATCTGGACCCGATAAAGTATGACCTGTATTTTCAAAGATTTCTGAATGAAGACCGCGCATCTCCGCCCGATGCGGATCTGGATTTCGGATGGGATGAACGTGACGAGATATTCGACTATATCGCCGATAAGTGGGGACGCGATCGAGTCGCCGTAACCTGTACCACCAATCATTACCGCCGACGAGCCGCGTTTCGGGAAACCGCCAAGGTAATGGGCTACAGCGAAGAACAAATCTCCGCCCTGATGCACAACCAGAAATCATCGGTGAAGCGAATTGATTCCGAGGAGATCCGGAATATCAGTCGTCTCGCCGAGTCCATTCGGGGTAAGCCCCGATTTTTAGGGCAACATCCCGGCGGTCTACTCATCACCAATAAACCGATATGCCGCCATGTGGCCCTCGAGTATTCCGGCGGGGAAAAGAATCGCATCATTACTCAGATCGACATGCACAACGGTATCGACGAACTTGGATTGATAAAATTCGATTTTTTGGGAAACGGATCGTTGTCGGTCCTTCGCGATACACTTGCACAACTGGAACGGCAGAATCTCCCGGACCCACAGGTATGGGATTTACAGAAATGTTTCAATGATCCACGGGTGGGTGAGATCAT
This sequence comes from uncultured Fibrobacterota bacterium, assembly GCA_964346405.1. GTDB lineage: Bacteria > Fibrobacterota > Chitinivibrionia > Chitinivibrionales > CAYFVL01 > CAYFVL01. Next base: position 2,733 of record CAYFVL010000097.1, on the reverse strand, counting down.
TCGTTCAGGGCGTACTCGAGGGGTATTTTATATCGAAAGTCCGGCACAAACCCGTCTCAACACCCGCGCCCGCGCCGAGACATTCGAAGAAATCACTATCACCTCGAGTCTGATTCGTCCCGCGGGTACTGCATACTGTAAGACGTTCGTTGAGCGAAATCGAAAAATGAAACAGGGAATTAAAGATTGGGATTTTCTGCATCCGTCACTCGAGCCGATCCTGGGTGAAACACATGATGTATGTGCATTTCAGGAAGACGTGACGAAAATCTGTCGGCAAGTGGCCGGACTCAGCTTCAGGGATGCGGATAAAATTCGAAAGCAGATGAACTGTTCACACGAGGGTGCGGTGGAATCACAGCTCTGGGAACAAACCGCTCGGTCGTTCATCAAAGGATGTATGTCACAAAGCGGATTGAATCACAACCAGGCTGTAGAACTCTGGGATCGAGTGGCGTCATTTTCCGGGTTCAGTTTCTGCAAATCACATAGTGCGGGGTATGCGCAATTGTCATTCAAGTGTTCGTATCTCAAAGCATACTATCCGGCACAATTTCTCGCCGCGGTTATCAGCAATAATCACGGGTATTATGGTAAAAGCATTTACCTTGACGAAGCCCGTCGATGGGGTATCCGTATCCTTCCTATGAACATTAATGAGTCACATATAAAATACTGGGGGAAACACACCTGGATGCGTCCCGGTTTCATGCATATCCGTAACTTAAGCATTCACAGCCGAGAGCAAATCATTCAGGAGCGCCGCCACGGACGTTTTCATAATCTTATCGATTTTATTAAACGGGTCCGCATCGGCCGCAAAGAGGTGGAAAGTCTTATTCTGGTCGGGGCATTCGACGGCTTCGGACAGACACGCCCCGAGCTACTTTACACCCTTGACGGGATCCATCAAACCATACAGTCCGAACAACCGAGTTTTTTCGAGAATGAAATCGTGCATCGTGAAACCACCCTGCATCCGGGGCTCACCAACTATACCCATGCCCAACGATGTCTCGATGAGTTGCACATTCTGGGATATATGCTTTCAGGTAATATCCTGGAAATACTGGATTTGCACCCATGTGCCCGAGGAGCCGTATCCGCGCGGGATATTCCCAAATTTACCGGTAAACGGGTAAAAGTTTTTGGATGGCCGATCACTCAGCGGATTCACCATACTACTCTCTCGGGCAAGCCAATGCTTTTTATCACTATTGAAGATAAAACAGAATGTGTCGATGTTATCCTGTGGCCGCGAATTTTCGAAAAATTCCAGAACGTTCTTGCCGAAAGCGGACCATACGAGATCTGGGGACGGGTACAGGAAGACTGGGATACCTATGCGATGGTGGCCGAATCGATAAAAGCCGTAGAATGGTCTCCCGCACAGATCGATTTTTCGGCAGCATCACAACGCCTGACCGATTCACTGAAAGCATACCCCGTGTACGAGGATATTCATCATGCATCGGCAGCCTGATCCGTTCTTTTTTGTCATTCGGTTCGACCAGTTTTCCGCGCAGGTGCTGGCGGCATATCACCCCAACTATCGCAATGTGCCATTTGTTGTTATTCATCAAAATGCCGACGACCACCGATGCATTGTACAAGCGGCTTCGATAACGGCAACGGCGCGTGGAATATGCCCCGGTATACCGGTACATCAGATACAGCGGCGGTTTAGGGATATAGCGATATTTCGAAGAGTGCCGGAAATGGAAAAAACCCTTCGGGAAGAACTCGCCAATATTTTCAATTCCTACACTCCGTCCTTTCGTATACGCTCGAACGGAACCTGCATACTGGACCTGACCGGCACCCCGTGCCAACGATGTCGGACGCCTGCCGTTGCCGCTCGAGAGCTTAAAGATGAATTGCACGAAAAAGTCGGTCTATCCGAGATTGCCGTCGGCATGGGCAATACGCGGGTATACGCCGAAATTATGGCACGACTTGCACTCCCCTCCGGCATTCGCGGTTCGGCAACCGAAGCGACGAGACTGGCGTCTTTGAGTCCGATGCTGCTTCCCGGCCTGTCACCGCAATGTCGAGACAGGCTCACAAAATACGGCTTTACTCGTATCGATCAGATCGAAAAGGTTGGCAAAGATGCTCTTATCAAACGTTTCGGTCGCGAAGGAGAAAAATTATACAGCTTTGCCCATGGCCTTGAATCACGATCGTCTACACGAAATCCTGTATCTTACAGTGCCGAAACAGTTCTGGAAAAAGATATAAACGACATGCACATTCTACACCGGTATATCCGATACACTACCGATAAGTTATGCTATCTGCTAAAGGAACACGAAGTGGTTATCGATCGGTTTTCATTTCATCTCACGTATACCGACAACAAAAAAACGCAAAAAACAAAGCGATTTTCCTCCCCCACCGCCGATTTTTTGAAGCTCACCCACTCATCGGAACAACTGTTTGAAGAACTCTACCAACGAAGAGTTGGAATTAAGTCAATAAAACTGATCGCTCCCTCGCCCGAACCCGACCCGGGACGAATCGATCTTTTTGAGACGACATGGGACCGAAAGCAGCAGGCTCTTGGCAGAGGAATTGCGGATTTGCGCAAGAGAATTGGATTTTCGGCGGTAATGGATGCCAATACCGTCACACTGAAATCCCGCAAGTCACATGAACAAAAATGATATCGTAAATTTATTAATTAGTGCCTGTCCGAATAGGTGCTAACCTCTTGTTTTTCGGGCGCTTATG
>CAYFVL010000096.1:15539-18713 GCA_964346405.1 uncultured Fibrobacterota bacterium | reverse complement strand
CATAAGCGCCCGAAAAACAAGAGGTTAGCACCTATTCGGACAGGCACTAAATAGTATATGTTCCTTCGCGAAGTTTGCTGATACCTATTGTCTCAGGGTTTCCCGAAAACTTCCGTGCGAAAGGGGCCTGGAACAGGTTGCCGGTTACGGTGCCCACATCACTAGCGCTACCGCCGCCGATCCCCGGTACAAGGCAGAGGATATCCAGGTCAAGGTCCGTGCTGTTCGTTAGAGTCAGCGCCGGCACCGTGTCGGCTACGCATCCTCCATCACGCGCCAGTTGCACCACATACCGGAGTTCCCGGGGGTATTCAATACCAATATAGAAAAGTGAAAGCCGTGATGCCGGCTTCATTTCGAGGACAGGTCTTCAGAGGGGAAAAAAGCATACACTTACAATAGGGTCGGCCCAGTTGTCCGCAAGAACTCGCCCAGAAAACGGGGAGCCATGCCTGTTCACCGATACAGGGGCATTCGATCAAGTACCTTGCGCAAGTATGCCCGTGTCTCAACATACGGCAACTCGGAGAGAAGGATGCGGAGCACCTCGTCATGGGGAAGTGTATTGATTCTGTCCCGAGAGCGTTTCAATTTGGGAACTCCCACTAAGGCTTTTGCCACGTTTCCCGCTCCGGTATTGTACGCGGAGACGGCACAGTAGATCCGTGAGGAATCGTTGGCGACTTCCCCGTAGTATCGTTTCAGCAAGATACTGATATACGCAGTCCCCAGCATGATGTTTTTCTCAGGGTTGAATAGTGTGGCGGGTGGAGGAATGACGTCCTTTCCGTATACCTCCCTGCAAGCCTCGCGTCCTCCGCTCTTTGCCATGAGCTGCATCAGGCCCATCGCATTGCAGTGCGAACGAGCCATGGGATTGAAGTGGGACTCGGTGTGAATGGTGGCCAGAATATAGGCGGGATCCACGGAATACATCCGTGAGTACTTTTCAACGGCGGGTAAGAAGGCCTCTGCGCGTCGACGGAGATGATCGGAAGCGAGGGGGATCGTCAAAGTCAGTTTTTTCGGCGCATTCAGCGAGTCGGTCTTCGTGGGGACCGGGGCAATCGATTTAGCCTGTTCTACAACCTTCTTCGCAAAGGCATCCACGTTTTCCGCCCCGACCGTTTTCCCCTTTTCGTCTACTACCTGATCGCCGATTATCGGTTTCTCGAGAACAGGTTCTTCGCCCTCACGTCCTATAGGAACAAGTCGATTGGTACCACGGTGTGTCACAATCCGTTTGATCTCTTTGCGTAAACGTTCTTTCGCCTATTCTTCTGTTTCGCCGTCCTCCTGAATTACCTCCACGGTGACGATCCCCCTTTCACAATCGACCTCGGAGACCGCCGTTGTGTCAGGGCTATAGTCGACAAAACACTCGGCACTCGGAATCTTGACTTCTCCCCATTTCCTGGAGACGCCTGACTCAAAAGCGGCAAATTCACGCTCAAATTCCGCCACAAAGGCGTCGTACTGCTCCTGATTTTCAGAGGCGTACTGCTCATAGGCGCTCTGCTCATGCTTGAGAAACGCCTCAAAATCCGAGTCCCGGGAAAAGCCGGCGCCCGCGCAAAAACCGAGCGCCACCCCGAGGATTTCCTTTCGCCACATCATCAGCATGTCCCTGGTCAACGAATGGTCACCGTGAACTGATCGGTCCAGATGTTGCCGAACCGATCTTTCATGGTCGCGGTGAAAGTTGCGGTATGATTGGTTGGCGTCGCCGCATCCACCGAAAATAGAATCGCAGCGGTAGAGGTTTCCGCATCTGGAGTACTCGCCTGCGCATAGGCGGCCAGGTCACCAATCACCTGTTCACTGTTTCCCGCCATCTGCACATACTGATCGTCGACTGAAACCATCACAGTAAGTCCCGGTGCGTCGGAAGCACCCACATTCTTCACGTAGAACGAAAGAGCAACGGTTTCCCCCGCGTTAATTACGTCGTCGCCATTACCGTCGGTGCCGTTCGATGTACCGTCATACAGGTAAAAGCAATAATCATCCCGGATCTCAACGCTCGCGGCTGTCGAAACAATGTTCAGACTTATGTTGTCCGTCCATTGATTATTCCACTTGTCGGTCGCCACCACCTGCAGTGTCGCCGTCCGAGGGGTGATTCCCGAATCAACGGCAAATAACAACGCGGATGCCGTTGATGCATCAGGAGTTGTATAGCTGTAGGACGGATCAATATTTCCCGCATTGAACGATGTATCCTGGAGCAATGTAATGCAGCTATCCGAACAACGGACGACTAGATTGGTGGCCACGGCCTTTGACCCCCCCACGTTTCTCACGCAAAAATTCATCGCAATTGTCTCTCCGGGATTGATGTCTTCATCTCCGTTTCCATTAGTCCCATTACTCCCGTCGTCACTAAATGACATTCCATAATCGTCTCTGACTGCGATGCTGGTTGCGGTTGGTTCGACCTTCACACTAATTTCATCGTTCCAACTGTTACCCTCTGAATCCTCGAATCGCACGGTGAACTTTACCGTTTTGCCCTCTGAAATGATCGGTGCGAGAGTGAACAGGACACTCGATGCCGAGTTGGCTTCCGGCAGTGAGACCCCTTCATAAGCCGCCACGGTCCCAAGCGACTGCGACGCCTTCGACAGAGCGATGACTTCCACGTTGCTTGTCGAAATAGTTGCCGTCACATTGGGGGCATCCTCACTTCCTGAGTTTTTTGTCCTGAAGCTCATTCTGAGCGTTTCCCCCTGATTCGCGATGCCGTCTTCGTTTCCATCGGTGCCGTTTGCCCCTCCGTCATACAAGCTTATCCGACGGCCGTCGTCAATCTCCATTACTGCATCCGAGTTGTTTACTTCCTCTTCCTCGAGAACACCACAGCCCTGCGCCAGAAGCGCCGCCACCCCGAACATCGAGACCCACTTTCGCATACTCCCTCCTTGAAAGGATAGTGTGAAGGCGTAAACCGCCTGCCCCACGGACGATCTGTCCGAGGAGACTGTAAGCATTATCGTACCCAACCGGCTCGGCGAAGAAAACCGTAAAAAAACAGGTAGGAAACGGGTACTTGCCATACCCGGCACTCGCCCTGAATCCGTTAATCCGAGGGAGTCAATAGAAGGTTTCACCTAAGTTGAGCCATTGTCACCTTCGGTTCTGCTACATAAGGAATACCAGTGCCTTCATTACATT
>CAYFVL010000096.1:0-15439 GCA_964346405.1 uncultured Fibrobacterota bacterium | reverse complement strand
TCGGCACTTACCTTTATTTGTATTCTTTGCGTGGTGTCACCTTCGGTTCTGCTACATAAGGAATACCAGTGCCTTCATTACATTTCGGCACTTACCTTTATTTGTATTCTTTGCGTGGTGTCACCTTCGGTTCTGCTACGTAAGGAATACCAGTGCTTTCATGTCCATTTCAGCACTAACTCCATATCGTAGCCTCTTTCGTAGTCACTCGCCGAAAACCGCATCACCACACAAAAGGTTACAATCAGGTCCGACTGAAAAGCCGGAATACCTCAAGTAGCTGAACGGTAGTAAAAACTCCTTGGCCGATAAGGCTTTCACCGATCTTGAACATACCATCTATCAGGTATGCCCTGCGATCTGTTCAAAACTTCTCGGCTCATGGACTCGCGCACTTTCCTCGCTCAGAATCGCTCACCTTAGCCCAGGTTTCGCAGCCGAGAACCGCTGTGCCGAGCGGAGCCGAGGCGATGCCCCGAGCGGAGCCGAGGGGTAGAGCAGTATGCGTAAGATGTTGTGCGAGATTGACTTAGAAAAAGCGCAGGGGTATCCGGGGAGATACCTTGAGTCCCGTTCGGCGGGACCGTGAGTTGGTTGCGAAACTTGGGTTAGGTTTCAATTACCTCACTAATCGACTTGTCCGGGTTTTTCAATCCGAATGCCGTTGGTCGCAGGCAAAATATCACAGAAACACGGCCACCTGGACATTCATGGGGCATATAGATATAATAACCGGTTAATCCTGAACATCAGAACCCAGGGGTGGATCTATGAACGTATCTGATAAGTCGATTGTCTCAATGGGCGGAGAAAAAACCGGACCTGATTTCGAAACCGGAACCCTCGAGCTTCGGTCACTCCTTGATGCAGTCGCCGAATCGGCCTTTCTGGTGGATTTGGAAGGCACCATTGTATTCGCCAACCGGACTGCCGGAAGCCGCCTTAACTGTACATCGGAAAGTCTTATGGGACGCCCCATACTTGACCTGGTGCCGCCCACGGTCGGCAATCACCGTTTGCATTTTGCGGAACAGGTGCTTGAAACCGGCACTTCAATACAGTTTCAAGACGTACGAGCCGGCATTCATTTCATAAACTATATACACCCTGTGTTCGATGATTCCGGTAGTATTACCCATCTGGCCATCTTTAGTCGTGATATAACCGAACAGTATCAGGGACGTAAGGAACTCGGGAAGCTTTCAGAGTTCAACAGAGCACTTCTGAGCAATATTCCCGACCTTGTGATTACTCTCGACCGGAACGGAACGGTTCTGGCATTAAACCATCCTATTGGAAATCACGACATATCCACAATATCCGGTAAGCCGCTCTATCCGTTCCTTCGTGAGGAAAATCGAGAAACTGCCCGTTCACTGATCGAAGGCGTTTTCGACGCCGGAGTGCCTCGAGAATTTGTGAAACAGGCAACCCTCTGGAACGGTCCTCAATGGGTAGACGTACGTCTTATTCCGATTACCCACGAGCAGGAAACCGTTGCCGTGACATGCATAATCCGGGATATCACTGAAATGAAGGAATATGAGAAACGGCTCGAGCACAAGAACGCAGCTATGGGTGAGCTCATAGAGCACATGAAAGAGGAGAAAAACAAAATCCACCACAAGATATCCCAGGGCATTGAAGACCGCATACTGCCTCTTATGCAGAGAATAAAGACAAGTACAAATGCCCCTGAATATGTAGAAATAGTGGAACGCTTACTTCTGGAGATTGTACCCGAATCGGAAAGCAAGACTTCGTTGCACGATTTCAAACTAACCCCTCGTGAACAGGAGATATGCGCAATGATCAAACATGGACTTTCCACCAAAGAGATCGCAGCCCTCGGTAACTGCTCCCATCAGACAATAGAAAAGCAACGAAAAACAATACGCAAAAAAATGTGTCTGTCTCAAAAATCGGAAAATCTTGCTTCCTACTTGCAAAACTTCGCTTGATCGAATGGATTACAAAAACCCGTTTCACCCATCAAGACTCCGTGCCCTTAACCTGAGTAGCATTGCCTCCTCTCTCCCCGTGAGGGGGGTAATCTGTTCCCGACCCCCAGCCCAAACCCCAACCACCGGACCATAGTAAAAACCTCCTCGTTCCCGCAAAGCCCCGTCGATCCAGTCGGCTATGTTCTCATAAAGAATCATGACCGAATAAGTGCTCGCGCTGAAGAAAAATGCATATTCTCGGGTAGTTGCTTTTTGTGGATATGAAGGCGCATATTACAGAGCCCTAGCAACGGCGCTATGCTCAAGAGATGCAATGAGATGTGGTGAGCGTGTCGAACCAAAGATATCCGCAAAAGAAGGATGGGAAAAATGTGAAGGTATTTTTGTGTGAGCCCTGAGTATTCACCAACGGGTATGAAGGATACCCATTTTGCCCCCATTCAGATAGGGTTTTCGAAACGGTGAGACAGTGATACCATTGGTTACTGTTATGTAAACAGCTAGACAGACAGCCTGATCCGAGGTTCGCCGCTACAACGCATTACGTGAGAGGATGTGGAAAACCGAAGGGTCAGTATTGAACTCACTCTACCGAAGGAGGTTGTATGAAGATCGTCACCCTTTTCTCCGTCACAGTCGTCGTCGCGATGCTTTCAGGTTGCGGCGGAAGCAGAACACAGGCGCCACCGCCGGCCGGCGAGCAATTGCCGGATTTTATCCTCAACCCCCCAAAAGAGGAAGGCTATCTCTTCGGAAGCGGTATGTCTGAGAAGTCCTCTCCCCAGTTGGCGAAAGAAGTCGCCGATCTTCGTGCAAAGAAGGAAATCGCAAAGGTCCTGAGCCAAAAGGTATCCTCGTTAATGAAAGATTTTCTCGGAGAGAGTGGTGTTGGAGACAGCGCAGAAGTCACGGAATTTACCAATTCCGTAACCAAAGCGGTTACCGATATAGACCTTGTAGGGTGTGAAATTGTTAAGCGTCAATTTGAGAGCGGCAAGATGTATGCCCTGGCCAAGTATCCGCTTGATTCACAGATGCGGGATACCATAAAGGGAGTGGTGAAGAAACAGATGTCCTCCAACGATGCCATGTTGAGTGCCTTTCGCGCAAAACAGGGCTTCGATGAACTTGACAAGGAGCTTCAGAAACTCAACTAGCAGCAACTCAGGGCGGATCGACGGTCTGTCGTTCCGCCGATCGTCCTTGCGATGAACGAAGCACGTACCGATACCGCATCACGAAAGAGACAAGGAGAGTAGGACCCATGATACCGTCATCCTCAAAGGCAATGTTCATGTTCATACTGTTTGTTCTTGTAATCATCACTCTCCATTCTCCATCGTTTGCCTCCCAGGCAATATCGGAGGCAGGCTCCTACCGACGAAAATCCATCAGCTTCATAGATGAACTGTGGTTGGCGGACCAAAGCGTATCAGGGCTGTCACGAGACTACCGTTCCTACGTGCTCGATCAGGTAAAAGAGTCACTCCTCTTAAGCCGGTTCGACCGCAACCCGCTTCCGCCAACACTTCTCGAAACATTCAAATCATCGGCACGCAAACTAGAATCCGGCCCTGGATACCTTGATTCGATTTCCGTGCTTATCAACGCGACCCTGGTGCCCCAAATAGTTGAAGTCATTGAAATGAACAAGACGGAACGCGGAAAAAAACTGCGGACCGATCAGCAGAAAAACTCCTTCATGTCGGACAAGGCGAAGGAGCTCGGCCTCACCGCTCAGCAGGTTGAATACCTCATGAATTCCGCTTATGTCTTTATACCACTATGTCGAGCATACAAACAGGACAACGTCGGCGACCTCCTTTCGGTCGAATTGGAAATCGGCGTTATCCTATGGAAGATCGTAAGCGAAGGAGATTCGACTCGAGCGGACATCACACTCAAGAAGTTCGTGTTTGCAACCGGGAGCGCAACTCCGGGTAAGCAATACTTCAAAGACGGCACAAAAACAGGGCATCAGCGGTATGCCTTTGAATCTGCGGTCGATAATGCGATCATGAATCTTACCACAGCTTTGCAGAAGCTTGACGAATTCAGGTTGAGTACTCAGGTCACACAGCGTCGCTTCACGAAAGTGGCCTTTATGACCGCCGACGATAACGGCATCAAAATCGACGACCGTTTCCGCATAATTCACGCCATAGAAAATGTCGACGGTTCGATAACAAAAAGAAACCGAGGATGGGTGCTGGTTCATCGCCTTCCTCCAAAACGCCGGGACGACAACGTAACCTGGGCGAAGGTCATAGCAGGCAGACCGACCGTTGGGACTGTGCTCGATGAATACCCCCGTATTCCCATTCAACTAACGGTCGGCGGAGTGCTCTTTCCCCTCGGCACGCAACGCGAGAACTACAGCGACCTCTTTGTCGATTCTTTATCGGTAGAGGCCACCACCGGATTCCGCGGCGCTTTAGCGTTGAATATTGGACGCAGCCTGCGCATTCCCCAGTTCTTTTTCGAAGCCGCCTATGCGATGGGGTTTGGGACGGCTTCCGGGACGGCCCATTTCGGTTCAGTCGACAGTAGGCTCAAGACTTGTATGAATTTGCACTTTGAAGGAAGCCTCGCGAAAAAGTTCTATTTCAGACGAGTCGCACTGCTTCTGCGCCCCACCTTTTCATATGCACAGATTCTGCTATACCCGGGAATCGACCTGTCCGGCGATACACAATATCGTCTTACAGCGTACGCGTTCGGTTTTATCGGTGAAGGAGGAGTGGAGTTCGCCCTCGCTCCCTCGGTGAGTTTGGGAATCACCTCCGGATATGCAGTTTTCACCCCAAGCCTGGGACAAACTTCTCAAAGCCGCACCGGATCGGGTGACTGGATCGACCTTCGCAGTACGAACGACGTCGACGGAAACGGAGTGGATCTGAGCGGTCTCAGGCTAGGAGCCTACCTGGATTTTTCACTTCCCGCATTGCCCAACAATCCAATAAAGGCACTAGGCCACTCAATAAAATCAAGGTAGAAGCCAACGACAGTATCATGGGTATTCAGACAGGAGGAAAAATGATTTCACTAATCCCAGGCAAAGCTCTCACCCCTGTAGCCATACTGATTCTCGTAGCCACCGCATTTTCGAAAAGCGAATCAGCGCAGCCACTTTCCAAACAGGCGTCGTTCGTGGAAAGCTACTCACCTTCGGAAGTAACGATCAAAGCTACCGGACTGGGGCGCAAAGACCGGGATGCACTTATAGACCTCAAGAAGGCAGCGGTTTACTTTGTATTGTACCTTGGCACCGACCCGCTTCTGGGTGATGAGAAGGGCAAAACAGCCTTCGAAAACAACGTTGAAGCCTTTTTCGAGGTCGAAAACATCATGAAATATATTTCCTGGGAGGCGGATAAGGTTGTCTCAACAGTCGAGACCCGACTTCCCAATAAACGGAAGGGACAAAAAATCACGAAAATGGTTCGGGTGAATAAGAAGCTTCTGTCCGATGATCTTGTCTCTCAAGGAATTCTGACGTCCAGGGATGAACTGACGGAAGCTATAGGTATGCCGTTCATTATGGTCATTCCTGAAACCCCAAAAGACCAGACTCCACTGCAGGTCTTTGAGTCCGATCCACTCGCCGGGCATGCCGCGGCGGTCATCGAAAGCTATTTGACATCAAGAAAATACGACGTTGTCGTGCCCCGGGCATCGGAACAGATCAACAGCATTGGACAGATCCAAGCCGAGGTCGCCGGGGCGAAAGAGGACGTGACCTACCAGATCGCCCTGGCGCTCGGATCTGATGTATACATCGTATTCGCCCCTTCAGTTGAAAACGGCAAAGCCACCGCAATTGTGAAGGCATACGAAACGACAACCGCCAGATTGCTGGGGACTGAAACCGGGTACAGCCAGACCAGACCGGGCACGCCTTCCCAGGCTCTCGTTGAAGAGGCGGTAAACGATGCGATTGACAATGTGCTGGCGAGAGTTGACGGGTACTGGCGGGAAGACGCAGAGCAGGGGACCCAGTATCGGTTGCTGTTCAAGGTGGATGAAGGCTTTCCCCTGGACGACGCGGAGGACGTTCAGTTTGAAATATCAGATCTCTTTGATGAGGTATTTTCTCGCTCGAAAGAAAACATTGTAACGGATCGGAGCATGGACTACCTTGTTTGGGCGACGAAGGATGAGTTCAGGAAAGCATCCACAATATACCGTTTTTTCAAGACCGAACTCGAAGACATAGCCAATATACGTCGTATCAGTCTTAATCGAAAACTGCTGGTACTCTCGATAAATGAACCCGAGTAGTTTCACCTTTTTCATTCATTTCAGTAATGGTGCTGCAAATATGAAAACTCAAAACATAGTAACCCTGATTTCAATTCTCGTAACCATCGCTTCAGCCTCAGATTCCTGGACTACCAAAGGGTCGGATCCGGCTTACCCACGGGAGCTGTATTTCGTCGGGGTCGGAATGTCTGAGCGAGGTATTTCCGAGGCAAAGACAAACGCCGTTGTTGAGGTACGCAAACAAATCTCGGTCAAGGTGAACGCAAGCCTTCTTGATGTGCAAACCAGTGAGACCATCAACGGCGTCGAGAAGACCGCCGCGGAGGTGAAATCTCGTGCTCACTTACGGACCAAGGGGGAGATTCAAGGGGTAGAAATCGCCAGGACCGCAGAAAAGGACGGAATCTTCTATGCCCTCGGTGTTCTGGACAAACAAATATTCGTTTCAAATTGCAAAGCGGTTATTCACGAGAAGAAACAACTGCTCGAATCCAAAATGACATCGGCGTCGTCCGCCCTGAACCGGGGAGAAATCGGTACTATGCTGAAGGAACTGGACATTGCCCGAACCGCTCTCGCGCAATTGCATGAACAACGCTCACTCCTCAGCGCAGCGGCGGAAATCACGGAAAAAGAGCAAACCAAATACTCTCGCAACGATATCGACAATATGGCTGAACGCAGCATCGCCGGTATCGGGCTCGAAAAAGTGTCGGGAAACAAACAGACGGTCTCGGCCGGTGCTTCACCGGAAAAACCCTTTGTCCTCAAAGCGACGGTTGGCGAGTCACCGGCTCCCATGCTGCCGGTGAACCTGTTGGACGAATCGGGCGAAATTCTGAAAACCGGTTACACCGATAGTGAAGGACATATTGAGTTCTTCCTCGACGAAGCGGCATCGACTCAAGCCGGTCGTCATGTATGCCGTGCAACGATCGGTATTGAGCTGTCAGGTGACAAGGCCGACATTCTCACGGGAAAAGAGCAGACTTTCTCCTATACTGTCGTGGCCGACGCCGCTCACGTTCGGGTCTCACTGGTACTTGCGGAGCCACTCAAATCGGAAGAAGCGCTCCTGAGGAAAAAAATCGTTCACCGTCTTGCGAAATACAATGTCAATGATTTCGCCGGGGCCTGTCACGAGCTTGCCGTGGATGTATCGGCCGAGGAAAACGGCAGAATACAGGGTGTTTCAGCTTCGCGTTCCATGGTCAAATCAGTCGTCAATGTAACCTTTACGCTCATGGATTCTCATGGAAAGCAGCTTCTCTCATTTGCCGCCGACGGAAAAGGCACGGGAAGCACACTGGGCAAATCGGTGGCAACGGCACTATCCCAGCTTCGCATCAAGCACAAAGCGGTGGAACTGTCTTCAGCGGTCGCAGAAAGCCCTCAGGACAATTGCGTCGAAAAGCCGGTATTTCAGAAGGCTTCCTCCGCCCATGATCCGAGCCCAGTGGCCGCCAAAGTTGAAACATCGCAGCCGAGCCCGTCCTCGGGAGACGGTTCCAACCCCGATAAAGCGGTCTTCCTTCCCGCCGATAACGAATGGCACAAGAGCACCTATATCAAAGCTGCAAAATGGTTCGTCTTTGATGCAGGAGCCAACGAAACATATCGCCTGTACCTTGACAATGCAAGCAACAACGAAAGTAGTTCCTATAGCGCGGTCCGCACACGGCTCACAGTCTACCGGGAGAATCTGCTTGACAAGCTGGGAACTTCCGGGAGAGTTTCTCACTACCTCACCGATCCGTACCGAATAAACACTCCCATAGAAGAGAAGGTATATCTCAAGGTTGAGGGATTCGGAAATGAGGTAAACGAAACGTTCGGCATACGCCTGACTCAGGCACGCCGGTAACGCACGGTCCTGGCGGAGCAACATTTGTGATACGTCCGGAGGGTAGTCATTGAAGCCCACCGGCGCATTACGCACCGGGAGTTCAATCGTATGAAAACAAATACCGTAATACTCACGGCACAATTGGTGATAGGGTCCATTATCGGCTCGGGCGCATTTGTCGCACATGGAGAATCCCTCGAGGAGTTCCAGCAACAGCAGATGCAGGCAATGGACAGTTTCGCGCTAAAAGAAAGTGAATCGTTTGAGGTCTGGAAACAAACGCAGAACCGCTTATTCACGGAATGGTCCGATGCCGCGGCCAAGTATGACAATACTCGACTGAGAAATGTGAAGGTAGAGAAACATGGAACCGACGCCGTTGGACGTAAGGATGTCGATTTCAGATCCGAAAAGATCTCGGTAAATATCGTCTCCGGCGATACCGACTCGGCAAAGGCGGTAGCCAAGGCCAGAAAGGCATTGCGGACCGATATTCTAGATGCCTTGGCGATGGCTGATTCCGCTGCCGTCAAAACCATCCCCATTATGAGCCTGGATACACTCGTGCAACGGGTTGTTGAAAAAACTCCTGTTACAGTTGCCCATAAGGATGGAGGCTTTGTCGCAGAGGCGAAGGGCTCACAGAACCTTACGGGGCCGACCGGGATGCTGGCCTTGCTCATATCGGGAACCGATTCCGCTACTCCCCCGCCCATTTCTCCGTCTCCACACACAGCGCTCGTCGTCAATGCCGCCGAGGTTGGATTCGATCCATGCCTGATACCGACCCTTGTTGCCGACGATGGAACCGTTCTCTACGGACCCCGCACCGTTTTGAAGGAGTACGCGATCAATGGAATGGCCAAATGGGTGGCATCGATGGAGGAAGCCCGAAAGCATCCGTCTTGCGGGAAAGCACCGCTCGAAACCGTAGCGACCTCAAAACCGGCACCCCGCCGGATCGCTCTGAACGCCAGGGATTCCAGGCTGGTCGTCGCCCTCGCGAAGGGGTCCACGGTGCTGCAACACTGCAAAATCTTCATTATAACGGAGTAGCGTCGCGTCATGAAAAGGATACTTCTTTTAGCAGCTCTACCCTTCTTCTCGGCCGCCGAAACCTTCGAAAGCGCCGTCGACGCTGTTCTGGGAATTGACCCGTCAACCTCCCGGGACATTAAGCAGGCTCTGGGCAATCGTACTGCCGTGGATTTGTCGCATCATAGTGAGCCCGTGACCGCATACCTTGCCCGCGGCGTCATCAACGAAGTTCCTCCCGAAAGAATCGCTCAGAGTGCCGTCACGCTTTTCGGGGCTTTGGCTGAAGGCATACCGGTCGAGCCTGCGCTGGAGATAGCCGAAATCGGGTTCAAACACAATCTTACTCGCGAGCAACTCGTCTCGGCGGTACGAGCAATGCTCCTTGGACGTCGATTTGGTCTGAGTCGCGAACTCCTTGACGAGGTCATCTATGACGCTGTGGTAAACGGACGATCCGGCAAGACCATCCAGGCTACCGTTCTGGGCATTGAAAAAGCGGTGCGAGTTCATCTTCCACCAAATAAGATGGCGGTTGCACTGATGGTAAGATTCGCTCAGGGAGACACGAGTATTCCGATGGCGGACATAGTCGATGAAGAGATAAAATTCATCCGCGATCACCGCACCGAGACGGAAATCGCCAATGATGATCTGGCGGAGGAACTCGTTGCCGATGGAATTGACGGATCGATCATCCGGGAAATACAGGCCACTGCTCTGGAGTACACCTGGAATCCAGACGAACTTCGGGCCGTACTGGACGGCATTCGCTCCGCTTTCCTTTCCAACCTTTCTCTGGAAAAAGTGGCGAGGTCGATTATCGTGCGAATGGCCCGGGGATACACAGGTTCTCCCCTGAACATGGTTCGGGAGGAACTGGCGTATGTCGCGGATCTGCCCGACGAAAAGAAGAAGCTGTCCGACATTGCGAACGACACGAAGCTTAAGACCTATCTCGACGCCGCGAAGCAGAATCTGAAGAACGCCGGCAATGACAAAAAGGAAGTTGTGACGAATCACGCTGCCGTAAAAGAATCACCAGCGAAGTCGGTCGAAAAAGAAAGCGAACTGAATACGCCGGAAGCTTCGGAGGTGGCGGAACGAATTCTCGACCAAACTATACAGAGCTTCCTCACCGCAAGAGCCCCCAGAAAACCTTCGAGCTCGCCCTACAAATGGGGGGGTACAACTCGTAAAGGGGTCGACTGCTCAGGGTTTACCTTGGTGTGCTATCGTGATCAAGGCATTACCATTCCTCGCGTCAGTCGCGTGCAGTATGCGGAGTTCAAAGAAAAGCGCGGAACGGTGAACCGGGAAAACCTTCAATATGGAGACCTGGTATTCTTCAGTTCCAACGGTCACGGCCGGATTACCCACGTGGGTATTTTCTATAAGAAGAACCAAAAGGGTGAGAACCTGTTCGTGCATAGTTCCTGCACCCCCGGAGTCAATATCTGCAATCTGGACAAGAACAGGTACTGGGCTCCCCGATACGTTGGCGCCGTCAGGGTATTGAAAAACTAGTCGATTCGTGATAAAACAGGTGAAGGAGCCTGGAGGCATAGTAATGATGAAACACACAAGTCCTGTTTTGGTAGTACTGTCGGCTCTGCACTTCATTAGTTCGGGAATTGAGCCGGTTGGGCGTATCACCTGGTTTGTCGGCGAGGTCAATCTTCACAAGGAAAGACGCGAACGGCCTTTGCGAGCCCGCGTAAATGCCCCCGTACACATTAACGACACACTGGTAACCGGTGCGGAATCCCGGTGTGAGATCCGATGTAATGACGGGATTTTGATCCGCACGGACGAAAACAGCATATTCGTCGTTTCGCCACCTCAGAATGAGGGCGGCGATTCTATCGCAGGGAACGCCGTAAAGGTAGCGGCCGGCGCCGTATGGATAAACGCCCGTAAACTTGCAGGGAAACGATCATTCAATCTCTATACCACCACTGTCACCGCTGGAATACGAGGGACCGCGTACAATATCGATTGTGAAACGAATTCGTCCGATGTAATGGTTTTTGACGGTGCGGTCGAACTCCAGCTTGTCGACACCAATGCATCCGATTCCATATATACCGTATCAAAGGGCGAACGGTTTGCGGTCGCGCGCGACCTGAATGAGTACCTGGAGGCTGAACGAGAACAATACCTTTCTTATCAGCAGGATCAACAAGAAGCCTTCGAACAATTTCTCCGTGATGAGCAGTCGGCGTATAGTGAATTCGTCGCCGAGATCGAGAGGCAGATGGAAGAATTACGTCAGACATTTACCACTGTGGGATCGCTTCATATATCGAAAAGAACGTTCAATGTTGACAGTTGTCCATCACACGACTGGATCAAATGGAATCTTCAAAGAGATCAATAAGGAATCGAAACCTATTTCTTTTCAAAAACTGGAACGGGGATCCGAACTATGGACAAAAGAAACATCTTCATCGGCTCAGCACTCATGGTGTTGGGTGTATTCCTTGCAGCAGCCTATATCGCCACCGGCTCAATGGGGATTACCGGAAGGATTCTGCAAACACACATCTTTCCCCATACGGCCGGCGCAACGATATTCCTGGGAATCATATCCGCCTGGGCCGGCATGCTGTTGATCGTGTCGAAACGACCGGCTCCGGCTGTGATTGGAGTTGTTTTGTTGTCGTATCCTGTAATGTTGACCGTTGCTGCTTTCTCGCATTCCCGAATCGACGCAATGCCGGATCTTTCCAGGACCCTGTCGGCATTTGTCGGTCGCTATGTGGGAGGATTCGGGAAGTGGGGATCGGCTGCTATTGTTATTGTGGTCGCCCTGCGACTCATTGCACCCAAGCTTCTGTTCAAGGCATTGGTCGGGGCGTGGTCTTTTACTCAAAAGAGACGGACCAAGCAGGGGAAAAGGCGAGACTTTCAAATGCAAACAACCGTGACGGCGGAAATGAGCCGACCCCACGCCCATAAGGGCGGTTCGAAAGTGGAACCACCCTTACCGAACGAGTCGTTTGGGAGGAAACCTGAAGGTGACCTGGTAACCTACCTGCCGTCTCGAGATCAAGGCACTGTCCCCCCGAATGGGTCTCAACCCACGACAACCGACGACGAGGGAAGGCTCAATACGAGACAACTGAGTGGTTTTTACGAAAAGGTGGCCAACGGCCATTTTCTTAACGTAGACAGAGTGGAGACTGCCGAGCCGGATTCGAATCGCCCCGGGGCAATCGTCGAGGCGTTTGCCGCTTTCGACATTCCAGTGAAGATCGGCGATGTCGCTGTAGGACCGTCTTGTGAGCAATATGAGATTATCCCCGGAAAAGGCGTGAAAATCTCAAAAATCAAGAGTGTTGTTGATGATGCAGGCGCACGAATGAAATGTAGCCTGACTCTCAGTCGACGTGCTACCGACGAGGCACTCGTTCTGGAGCTTCCGGCTTCACGACGGGTGAATGTGCCTTATGGCTATTTGCTGGAAAACACTTTCGACGACGATTTTTCTCTCCCCGTGGCACTGGGCGTTGACGCCTTCTTCACCCCGCACAGCCTTGACCTGGCCGCAACTCCCCACCTTCTCATTGCGGGTACGACGGGATCCGGTAAGTCGGTGCTCCTTCGAAGCCTGATATCTTCCTTGATCTACCACAAAACACCAAATAGCGTTCGATTTGTGCTGGTCGATCCCAAGAGGGTCGAGTTCGGCGTTTTTGCAGACATGCAGTACCTCGCATATCCCGTTATCACATCGGTTGAAAAAGCAGGAGAAGCATTCGATGAGCTGGTAACTGAGATGGAACGTCGATATGAAACGTTTCAGAAGATCGGCTGTTCGGACATTGCGGGGTACTTGAAGACAGATGGTGAAATGCCATACATTGTTGTCGTGGTTGATGAATTTGCCGACCTATTCCTTTCGGCGGACAAGTCGATCAGAACCAACTGCATCCGACTTGCACAGAAAGCGCGCGCATCCGGAATCCATCTTGTCCTGGGAACACAGCGTCCTTCCGCGGACATTGTAGAAGGACTGTTGAAAACGAATATACCCGGAAGAATTGCCTTGACGGTTGCCTCCGGAGTGGATTCACGGATTATTCTTGACCGAACGGGCGCTGAAAACCTCACGGGCAAGGGTGATATGATCTGCCTCGCTCCCGAATACAGAACAGGTATCCGGCTGCAGGGAGCATATCTGGACGACAACAGCATCACTCGATTGATTGAGCGAAAATCGACACCTGTCCATTTCAATTCATACGACGAGGTACTCAATTACATGTATAAACGCGTGATCCGGCCAACAACCACCGTCGCCGGCATTCCGCTTGTTTTTCCACCGCGCGAATTCGCAGCATATCCGTTTGAAAGAGCAACGTCTAAAAGCCTTCAAAGACTGAATGAGGGTAAGATCGATGCAATTGATTCCCTTCTCGAAGCCATGACTACGCCTTCCGGTGCTGAGGACGGCTGGGCCATTATCGACATCCTGCGCCCGGATAAACGCATTTTCTACACCGGACTTGTTGCCTGTTCCGAACTCGGCCAATTGGAGAGTATACCCCTGAAGGGTTCGGAATCGGCTACGGTTGGGTCGACAGTCCATGAGGAACCCGGAACATGTGTGGAGATCGAGCATATCATATCTCGGCACGAAATTGCCCGAAGTCGCTTTGAAGAACACATGAGAGAAGTCATGCTGAGACAAGAGGTTGACGCAATTCCCAAAGAACTCAGCCATCAGTAGCCGAATATATGCTCAGTTTTTTCCGGACGAAAGGAGGGATTCGTTTTCGCATCCGATTGGCTACGAAGGTTTCATCCGATAACCCAAAAGTGGAAGGAGGCGAAATATGCGCGTGACAAAATCCATCGGAGGATTTCTCTGTGCGGTTGCCGTATATTTGTTTTTCACCGGCTGTGTCGGTGGAGATGCAGGACCCAAAGGAGCGGTAAACAAGTTTCTTGAATCACTGAAAAGCGGCGACATTGAATCGGCCGTTTCTCATTACTCTCCCGAAGTTCTTGGGGAGCCCGGCGCGAAGGAGAAACTCACCGCGGTATTCAAGTCAACCATTTCCTCCGCCGGAGGAATCGAATCATATTCTATCGACGAGTCCATGGTGGAGGGTGATGATGCAGTCGTCACGTATACATTGGATTACAAGGACGGTCGATCGGAAGAGAACACGATAAACTGCGTCCGAGTAAATGGTAAATGGTACCTGAAACTGAGGTAAAACACGCCGTCTTTGTTCACTCCGTGGGCAAAGGCGGTATCTTTTTTGTCGGACTCCTGCTATTTGTCTCCATCGGAATATTCCTCTGCCGCGCAAAGCAAACCGGTCTGAATGGAACCCCCGCTCCCATCCTTGACAGCGCCCGCACCGGTGACATCGTTTTCTTCCGGGGTACGCGGATCAGAAGCATGGCCGTACGGTTCCTCGACCCTGGTGTGGGGGCTATGAGCCATCTGGGAATACTGATCCGCACCGACTCATCCCTTCTAGTTGCCCACGCATCGCCGTATTCACCCAACAACATCCCACCTCGAGTTCGTCTGGAACCCCTCGATACCGTCCTGCGAGAAGGAAATGTAGCATCCATGTTGCTTTATCGATGCGCCGTGGATTCCGCTGGAGATAGAGCCGCGAAATGGGCACGCACATTTGCGGAATCCGGACTTCCCTTCGATAGGGATTTTGACCTTACTACCGATACCGCACTGTACTGCACGGAACTGGTGTTCCAGGCTTATCTTCAGGCAGGCGTAAACATAATCACCGCAGCAATCGATACCGTGGTTCACCCGTTTGGAAAGAAACCGATACTATTTCCCACAAATATTGCACGAAGTAGATCTCTGAGGAAAGTGTATCCCTGACTCGAGTTTCCCAACCGACAACAGGCGACACCTTATTCCCGAACCTCGGAAGACCCTGCGGTTCTCATCCGCTGAGTAAACCATTGTCCGATGCTCCCGAGTATTTCTTAATGCGGCCCACAGTCCATTTTCTTCTTTGGATGATACCAGTATTCACGCAGCAGGGCATGACTTTGAGCACTGCGCCCTCTCCGGTATCTCACGACAAAAGGGGAAAAAGCAATGAGAGCCGCCGCCGAAGGGAAGACATGCCGGCCGCCTAAGAAATCATGATAGTGTCGGTCGTGGATTTCCGCAAGGCATTTACTTTGAGGTTTTGCGGAAGGGATCATCTTTGGAGGTCATTCGGGCGCCACTCTAACCCAAGTTTCGCAGCCGAGAAACGCCGTACCGAGCGAAGCGTTGCGTTGCATTGCGCTGCAGTCGGCGTAGGACCAGCAGTTGCCCACTGGCCCCGCC
>CAYFVL010000095.1:0-19083 GCA_964346405.1 uncultured Fibrobacterota bacterium | reverse complement strand
ACAACATCTTACGCATACTGCTCTACCTCGACTCCGCTCGGCACGGCGGTTCTCGACTGCGAAACCTGGGCTAGAACACTCGATATCGACTTCATGTTTCCGTGGTTTCCCTTCCGTGACCTCCCTGTTTCGGCTGCTCTATAACGGGAACCATCTGAGTGGGAGTCATAGTTCGTTGAAAACGGGTATTGTGCATGTGCCGAAGACGATCCATTGATTCGAGGACATCGTCTACACCGATAGCCGTCATGCAAATATTATGCGTACATCCGCCGGTGGAAAAATGACAGGGAGAACATGGTTGTTTTTTATAAACAGGAATAGTCCGCGTCGCCCGCGGCGCAGTCCGAAGCGGATCCGCGGGTCCGATAAGCGTTATGGTGGGCACCCCGTAGAATGACGCCAGATGTGCCGGGCCCGAATCGTTTCCGATGAATGCGGAGGCGCTCTGAAGTTCCTCTATGAGCCGACGGCCGTCGAGATTTTGCTGTATCGAAACGTGGGGAATTTGCCTGAAATCCGAGGCATACGTGGTGTCCGAAGGCCCCAGCAGGATATGGATTTGGGCGGTTGATCGAGAGAGGCGCCGAGCCAAATCGACAAAATTCTCAAGAGGCCATTTCTTGTACTCGAACCCCTTTGCGACACCGGGATGAATCACCACCGGACCGTCGGAGGAAATAGTGTCCCATCGACGTTTCATAAGCAGACGGTCGTCTTCCTGGTAGGTCACCCCGAAACCGTCGGCGACAAGCTGTAGATTCTGGTCGGTGTCGTGTATCGAAGAAGAGATCGGGATGGTGTGGTCGTAGAGACGTTCTCTCGATTTCTCCTCGGGATAGCGAAATCCGAAGGACTTCCGACCGACAATATATGAAAGAGACTCGATCGACAGACGGAACACTGCGATTGTGTTGGTAAAACAGATGTCGGCACGGGAGAACACGAGCCGGAAAGCATTCCATTTGGTCAAGGAACGGACATCGTACTCGGAGAATGCCGCCCGGAGAACATCATACGATGAAGGAGGGACATAGATAAGCAGGTGGGCATCCGGATAGAGCCTTCGTATCAGACGAATAGCCGGGAAGGCAAGGATTCCGTCACCGATACCGCCGGCTATGAAATAGAGCACTCTCGACAGTTGGCCCGGCATCGACAGGGTTTCTTCATGCCGACGGCGGTTTGCCGCGCAGGTGCGGAGTAGCTTTTTAATACTTTTTCTCAACAACTCGTGCATACACCTCGTGGAGAGCATCCACAGTCTTGTTCCAGGACAACGCATCGACCCGACTATGCCCCGCGCGGATCAGGTTTTCACGTAATGCTTCATTTTCCATAATTCCCGCCGCCGCATCGGCGATGGATTCAGAATCGGTCGGGGCCACATACATAGCCGCTTCCCCGCCGGCTTCAGGCAGTGATGTAGTGCTCGAAGTCACCACCGGGGCGCCGCATTGCATGGCTTCGATAACCGGAAAACCAAATCCCTCCCGAATGCTCGGGAAGAGGAACACGGCACAGTGGCGGTATAGATCCACCAATTCGGCCGTGTCGATTCTTCCGGTAAACCGCACCCGGTCGCTCCATCGTGATTCGGAAAGCAGAGCGGCAACCTTGTCGGTCTGTTTCTCACGATCCCCTACTATCACGCATTCACCGTCGAATCCGCGTTCCGCCAGAATCTCGAAAGATCTGAGAACACCGAAAATATTCTTGTTCGATGTCTCCCCTATGCTGAGAATATAGGTTCGGGAAGGCTTATCGCGTGATGTCGGGCTCTGGTAGATACGTCGGATTTCCTCATCGACAGCACACGGAATAACCACTGTACGGTAATCTTCGACTCCCAGCATGGAATGTGCCTGCCCGGACACGTATTTGGACAGACTCACGACTACCCGTGCTTTCCGGATCGCCCGCTTTTGTATTGCGAAAGACCTGGATTTAGCGATATGGTTCATTTCCGGTGATTCGAGTGCATGAAAATCATAAACGGTGGCGACTGTCGGACAGGGCTGGATATACGGAATGCCGATCTCGGTCAATGGGCCCATGGATACGGTGGAATGGTACAGGTCATAAGTGCCCATTGCGATCTGAAAGGGCAGGAATATCTGTTCGGAAAGCCATGCACGGGAAGGCTGCGGTCGAAGACGACGGTATCCGCCGACCGGTGGGCCTTGGGGATCGGTGCCGAAAAACACCACCGACTCTTTCGACAACACCCGGGCAAGGTTCCTCGATACATTCCGGATGAACGTGCCGATACCGTGACCGGCATAGCGAGATTGAGCAGGACGGTAGTCGAAAGCGATTCTCATTGGTTCAGGATACCGATTCTATTCAAACTGTGTACGGAATTTTTCGAATGCGCTCCGAATCTCCGCGACTTCCTGCCTGAGCGCTTCGACCTCTTCGGCGAGTTCCCGCACATTTATCCGCTTGCTCTGGGAGCCCGGCGAATCGCTTTCATCCTCCGCGATCGATTCATTTTCCGCTTCATCTCCCGGCATTTCCTCTTCGGGCTCTCCGGCGAACAGATGCATATATCGATTCTCTTTTCGGCCGGGTTGACGAGGCAATTTGGTTACGAAAGGACCATCCTCGCGTTGCATCAGTTTTTCGAGGACACTTTCGACCTCTCCCAATCGCGCAAATTCATGCATGCGGGCGGTTCGCGACTTGATTTCACCTACGGTCTGTGCTCCCCGAAGCATCAAGATGCAAAGGACAGCGGCCTCGGGGGGCTCCAGCGAGTATTTGACCGAAAAATTATGTTCGTACTTTGGGACCCGTCCACCCGCTGTATCCAGTCTCCAGGTCAGACGTTTGCTTTTGAGAGTTGAAAGCGCATGCTCAACCTCGGATTCATCGAGACTCATCACCGGTTCGCGATTCGATTTCTGGTTGCAGGCATTTGTCACCGCATTGAGACTCAAGGGGTAGTACTCGGGAGTGGTGAATTCCTTTTCAACCAGCACGGCCAAGGCGCGTGTTTCGATCGGTGTCAGAGTGATCTCCATTGGTCGTTTTCTCCAAATAAGCGTTGCGGTCAAATCGATACCCAAATTGGAATCGATGTTGAAACCGGAATCTGTGTCGATTGGTTTCGCAGATCAATGCCTCGAATCCGAATTCGAGGGCCGGCGCAGAAGTGTGCTACCTCATATTTCGTTCGTCGCCGGTCGATATCGTGATATATCCAGATAATATAACTGATATGGAGTTTCTCGAGAGGCAAATGCCTGATGATGTGAAAAGGAAGCAACTATTTTAGTTCCTTTCGCGTGCTGCCGTTTGCACGCCCTACTACCACTGAGCAGAAAGAATTGAAAGGAATGACCCGATGGCTTCAATAGAAAACCCAATTTTGCCGGGGTTCAACCCCGACCCGTCGATTGTACGGGTAGACGACAATTTCTACATAGCAACCTCCACATTCGAGTGGTTTCCCGGCGTTCAGATTCATCATTCCAAAGACCTTGTGAACTGGCGCCTTCTGGGCCATGCACTTACCCGCAAGAGCCAACTCGATCTCACCGGCGTATCGGCCTCATGCGGGGTGTGGGCGCCGTGTCTTTCGCATGACGGTTCCCTGTTTCACCTCATTTTTACGAATGTTCATTCCCATCATGGTGATACCTACAAGGATACGCCGAATTTCCTTGTGACCGCACCAGAGATCACCGGCCCCTGGTCCGAGCCGATCTATCTGAATTCTTCAGGGTTCGACCCATCGATGTTCCATGACGACAATGGGCGGAAATGGCTGGTCAATATGGTATGGGACTACCGGCAAAAAGGAGTGAAGAAATTCGCGGGGATCGTTCTGCGGGAATACTCGCCCGAACAAAAGCGGCTGGTGGGTCCGATTCGAAACATTTTCAAAGGGTCCGATCTGGGTGTGACCGAAGGACCTCATCTGTATAAGCGAAACGGGTGGTACTATCTTCTTACCGCCGAAGGCGGCACCGGGTGTGAACATGCGGTGACAATTGCCCGATCACGAGATATCGATGGGCCCTATGAGATTGATCCGGAAAACCCGATACTGACCTCACGCGACAAGCCCGATGTGGTACTGCGGAAAGCGGGGCATGGATCGATTGTGGATACTCCAAATGGGGAGTGGTATCTTGCGCACCTGTGCAGCCGACGGGTTAAGGGACGGAGCATGCTGGGGAGAGAGACAGCCATACAAAAATGCAGGTGGACCGACGATGGCTGGTTTCGATTGGCTAATGGGACTGCTACGCCGGATACGGAGGTTTCCGCGCCAAATCTGCCCCTGCACCCGTTCGAGCCCCTGCCCGTGCGTGATGAATTCGATCGGGATACCCTCGACGTAAACTTCAGTACGCTTCGTTTGCCGACTGGGCCGGAGTGGCAGAGCCTTACACAACGGCCCGGTTTCCTGCGATTGTACGGACGGGAGTCTTTGGTGTCCCGGTTCGATTTGCACTTTGTTGCCCGGCGATTCCAGCATTTTCGGTTTCGGGCGCAGACCTGTCTGGAATACGACCCGGAAACCTGGCAGCAGACGGCGGGGCTTGTGTGTTTCTATAACAACCTGAACTACTATTATCTTTTTGTCTCGTGTGACGACCACGGGAATCGGGTGCTGGGCCTTACATTCTCCGACAACGGGAAAACTTCGTACCCTCTTGATAATCTCACCGACATATCGGGCTGGCCTCGATTTCATCTCAGGGTAAACGTGACAGAGCGGGAGATGCGATTCTCAGCCTCGCCCGACGAGCACTCCTGGAAGCAGATCGGCGATGTGCATGATTCCACTAAATTATCGGATGACTACACCAGGGGGTGGGGATTTACGGGTGCTTTTGTGGGAGTGACGGCACAGGATTTGCGGGGGACCAGGAAGGCTGCGGATTTTGGATATTTTGATTATGAGCCGGAGGGATGATTTTCGGGTTTGGTTTGGGGGTGTGGCGCCGAGAAGCGTTTGGTTGGTGGAGATTCGTAGTTTTCTGATTTGCTGACGCCGCAAAGCGGGAGGCCCGGTTGATAGGGCGGTGCTACGCCGTTACTGCTCGTGACCGGGCTCCACGGGGCATTGTCGATCGCTGGTTTATGCCTGATGATATCCCTTTTCCTGTTTTTGTCGGGCTGAGAGATGCTGTGCGGTGCGCTTGTTTCGGTTTTGGGGCGCGGGGTATTGGGGTTGAGAGTGGGCTACATGTGGGAGACATGCCGAGAAACGTTTTATTCTGTTTCCGCTGTGTTGTAGAAAGTGAAGTATTTCGGGTTTGGGATTGGTTTTGGTTTGGGGGTGTGGCGCCGAGAAGCGTTTGGTTGGTGGGGATTCGTAGCTGTTTGATTTGCTGACGCCGAGTATCTTATCAGAAGCGACTAAAGAAGATGCGTTGCCGGATCGCAGTATCTCCACCGCATGCCGGAACGATACGCCTTCGGCCTTCATTATCCAATCGATGGTTTTACCGCTGGCCCAAGTTTCGCAACCAACTCACGGTCCCGTTCGGCGGGACCGTGAGTCGATTGCGAAACCTGGGTTAGTCACCGGATTAGCTTTTTCCTCAGGCTGAAATCCAAAAGTGCCAGCACCCCGATAGGCGGAGATACAATAATTGAAAGAGCTGCCCCAAAGATCGATTTATACCAGCGGAATGAGTCATACGTCATTGATGTGGTTCCGGTCAAAGGGAACCACGCAACGGCAGGAAGGCCAATTAGCACTGATGCCAAAACTGCAAAGATGAGTCCCTGTACAATTATTGGCATATTGATCATTTTTGACACGATTCCACTTGCTGGATGGTCGGCAACGACCGGCAGCCATTTCATTTTCATCGTAAACCAGACCGACAGCACGATGTAATAATAAGAGAGCAGCGTAAGTACGAACGCTGTAAGCATGGTATCCATAGCGATACCACCCAGGCCCGATAGAGCTATTCGATCAACATCTCGATAGAGAAACCATGCAATAACCAAATTAACAAAGAAGTTGAACACAGTAGCTATGATTACCTGGTTGAGAATAATGAAATTGCGGTGTACGGGAAGAAATTTCATGGAATATGGCTCTCTTTTTCGCGCATGCAAAGGAATTCTTTCGCCGCCCAACCGAACGGATGAATCAGTTTTGACATTCGCACCGCCAGGCTCACATCGCCCGACAGTGACTGGTAGTTTTAAGCCAACGTGTTGGCGTAGACCCGACGTCCCGATCTTACATTGGGATGTGCCGAAGGTGAACGGGTTGCGCCTGTTGGTGGATAATGAAGCCGGTGTGGTTAACCCAAGTTTCGCAATCGACTCACGACATTCTGCGTAAGCCGGCGGGCGATTCATTGTAGAAAAATGCTCAAGGTATCTCCCCGGATACCCCTGCGCTTTTTCTAAGTCAATCTCGCACAACATCTTACGCATACTGCTCTACCCCTCGGCTCCGCTCGGGGCATCGCCCTCGGCTCCGCTCGGGACATCGCCTCGGCTCCGCTCGGCACAGCGGTTCTCGACTGCGAAACCTGGGTTAGTGAAAAAGTGTCCGACGTGCAGCATGCTTGTTATTGGGAGAGAAACATACCGGTAAAATAAAGCCTGCACGAAAAGGAAGACGAGCGCCCGTCGCGCCGAGAGGAAGGACCGTGACTCGGCTGCGAAACCTGGGCTCGACTACGGCGCAGGACAGGCGTAATCGAATTCGAAGGTGCCCGCGGCGAGTTTTTAGCAAGCGCACGCGCAAGGGTGTTTATTCTCCATAATCTCGGCGGAACGCGTTTTGAGGTTTTCCAGTGGCTTTGGAGAAATCGCGGCTGACTGTTGTCTTGTATCGCTCCGTGCCGTGGCGACTCATGAACACCGTGGCGTCGACCTGAAAGAAGTTGGGTTTGACACATCGTACCGTCACCTTCCCCCGATCGGTTTTGTTCAGATTTATGCCGTCTATCAATGTATCCCCCGTACCCTCCCAGAGCGTCCACGTGGTGTCTACGAAACTCTCCCACACCCAGGCTTCTTCGGGTTGAATAGCCGGTTTGAGAATCGCGTTGTACATTCCGGTATACCCCGGGTATCGAACAATTACATGTGCCGGCCCGAGACGGAGAGTGTCCCCCGGCATGGCCAGGGCTCGTCGTTGATAAACAATGATATCTTTGTATTCGCACTTCCCGGTGTCGAGCGGCGGTGTTTCGTGATCCGTCCACCTGCATTGAGAGTACCGTATGGTATCTCCGGTGGGGAAATAGGACCATGCCGCGGTATCGTCGAGCATGCGCCGGAAATACCTTCGAGACAGATATCCGGGAGGGAGCGTGTCAAGGTGAGCTTTGCCTTTGGTAAACTCTACCAGCGCCGTATCGTTGAGCATCCAGAAATACGGTCTGAGACGGGGGTTCATCTGCGGACCCATCTCATTTGGGGTTCCCACACAAAAGCTGTTTGGTTCTTCAACCGCCTGATTCCATATATACAGACTGTCTTCCCAGGTGGGATAAATCATGCAATGTTTAATGTCATCGCATGGATAATGGTAGGGGCCGAACGGGTATTCTTGAGACGGTGTATACGCCAGGTCAAACCAGAACCTGTCTATTCCCACAAACACGGTACAGGGGTATTCTACGGCGATTTCAAGGTAAAACGCGCGTCCGGTCGTATCGTGACATTTGGCCGAATCTTTTCCAAGCACCAAGGCATGACGTTTAAAGGTGGCCAGATACCAGGTCGAGTCGTAACGTTCGGGCAATTCAGCGAAAAAAGCTTTGAAGTCGCCATAGACATACGGGATGATATTCGGCCACAATATGTCCAGACTGGATGGATGCCCATGTCTATTCCGCGTGTCAAATACCGGGGTGCTGTTTTTGCTGAGCAATGTCAAGCCGAAATGACTTTTGGAGACCAGTGAATCATGGCCGTACCGGTGATGTCTGATCGAAATAATTTCAGGGTCCCCGGGGAGGCCGCGTGTTTTGCATCTGAAAGGCCCGCCCGGAGTCACGACGACACTGTACATGTTTTCCGCACCGCCGAACGAGGGAAACAGCAGGACATTGACACTATCCCGCAGATCTTGCGCGGTCGGCTCGTAGGTGAAGTGTTTCCCTTTGTGGAACATCGGGTATTTCCGGCTCGGGTGTGCCTGCTTGTACCATAGTTGGGCAGCGTACTCCGTCCCCTTGCGGTCCACCATCATGCTGTCGTGATGTTTGACGAATTCATTTGACAGCCATTGAGGAGGACCTTCTGGCGTTGGAATCCAGATCAGCCATACGGTTGAAGGCTGATCCACATTGAAACCCCATCGAAGCAATGCCTGTGAGCAGAAATCCCAGGTTGTGGTGTCCGTACTTTTCTTGAACCAGATCTTACCCGAAAACGCCCGCCCCGCGGTTCGTATATAGGCCGCGTTCCTGAGTTGTGGAATGGATTTGGGCAGTTTCGTGACATGGACCTCCTTGTGTCGTGAAATCTGGCATCCTGCATCAAATCCACTGTCGAATACGCAAAACGGCATCGAAGGATCACGCACGTCGGATGTATCGTTGATACAGGATTCCCACCAGCAGGAAGCACCGCCGCCGACAGGCGAAAGGCCTCCGGACCAGCAGTATTTATAGCTGGGATTGCAGTCCTCGCAATCCCCGGTCATGTGAAATCCATCGATGTGCACTCTGGTGTCATGCGGACAATAGTAGGCGGTGTCCTCTCCCGGACCGCACACACATCGACTGCAGAACTGGTACGCACTATCCCAATCGTTAACGAACTGTACCGCAAGGTCCAGTAGACCGTCGGCCTCGATCCGAAGCCGTGTCTTCTCCAGCCGGTGAACTGCCCGTTGTTCCCTGAATCCGGCTCCGGTTGTCATTGCTATTCCTATTGCCACCGAGACGGTAACGAGCAGGACCGTGACGACCATCAGAACATACCCGGAACTGTCTCCCGTTATCTTACGAGAATCGCTTTCCGTCCATATCTCATTACGTTCGTCTTTATTATGCCTGTTCATTAGTAAATTCTCCTGTTCTGCAGCGCAAAAGTCCGTGAAACCGTGCGGCTGCCCGCCATCGTACCGTCACGCCCGGTCTCAACGGTGATCGTCACTCTACCGAATGCCGCATCCGCCCACGTGGATGTCGTTGTGCTGTCCGAGTCCAGCATTTCAACTGTGAAGTCAAGCACATTCTTGGCGAGAAGCGCGGAATCACCGCCGGCGATATATATCAGACTGTCTCCCCTGAGATAGTACTCCCTGCTTGTGGTATCACCAAATACATATGACGCCTCCCATTCGGAGCCGACGGGAAATGCCGGGTTGGGGGGATTTAACGTCAGCACCAGAGAACCTCCCAGCGCGGTATCCATTTCCGTGTTGTATACCGTGAGATTAGCAACCGAATCGCGGCCGTACATGGCGAGGTTCACGCTGGTAATATTGGCGAAATTCGCGGTGTCGACCAGGCGCATGTACGGACGTGAAGGTGATACGGAATGATCGTACCGGAATCCGTAGGGTAGATATTCGCCGATATTGTCTGTGTTGACAAGGGTGCGCATCGAGTTGGAATCGATATCGACAATCGGTCCAGCGGTATCTGCAAACATCAGAAAATGCGGCAGCAGCGCGCCGGCCTGTTCGAGATCCTCGGCGACTCTATCCAGTGCAAAGGATGCTTCGTCTTTCATCTGTTCCCGCAGGGATCGCTGGATCGATTGGCGGTGCAGAGAAGAAAACATATTTGTGGCGTACACTATCACAATGCCCATTATGACCATCGTGAGTGTCAACTCGAAAATGGTATGTCCGCGGCTATTTGGCAGTGTCCGCTGCATGGTACTACTCCGTAATGTACGTCGTCACCGTTGCCGATTTATCGGCGCCGGTTTTCTGCGTCCAGGTTGCCGTCATGTCAAGTTTACGCGCTTTGGTCACGGACGTACCCCCCAGAAACGCATTTCCGATACTATATTGTAGCTGGATGTCGAAATCTCCGGTGCGTGATCCGGTCGTTCCCGACGCCGGCAATCCGTTCTGGGATGCATCGATACGAAGACTATCGGCAAGCTCCTCCATCAGACGAAGGGCCGCATCCTGCTGGTTGGCGCTCCGGTCATGGGCGACTACCCCACGTGAAATCGTCAATACCACGCCAGCCATGATGGTTACGATCACCATGGAAATGAGCAATCCCATCAGGGTTACTCCCAGATTTTCTTGAGCTTTCATTCTACAGTCACCTTTCCCGTCAAAGGCTCCACCCGAATAAACCGCTTCTCCCCGCTGCCTTCATTCTCGAGAACGACTATTCTTCCGTCCACCGCCGCGGAATCGGCACTGCCCGTTCCCAGGAACACAATGGCCTTTTTGTTCGCTCCAAATAGTACATTGTTGAATTTATCGCTCTTGGTATCAAATGCCACCCCCGGCGGTAAGGATACAGGTGCCCGATACCATGTATCGCCCGCATCGTATTTCCCTCCATTGCCGCCGGTTCGGCTGATATCGAGAAACATTCTCCCCTGTTTGGCATCCTTGTCAAAATGTACTCCACACCGGGAGGCTTCCGACCGGGCATAGGTGCGCGCGGTGACCAGAAGACTCCGGACTTCTTCCGCGGAGTTATTCAGCCGTATCCTGCCCACCATTGTCTGAACCGTGAACGAAGCGCCGGAGGCGAGAATCGCGAGGATAACCACCACAATCATCAACTCCGATATGGTGAACCCGAAGCGGTATTTCTCTGTCGGCATAGCCTTTTCGACCTTTTTTGCGGCATTTCACAGAGGCGGCGGACCGACGAGCCGGTCGCTGCCCATAGTACTGGTGGGGCGGGTCGGGGAATACCTCACGAAACGCGGAGGGTCCCCGTATCTATTCTACCAGCTAATCGAGGCAAAATCAAGGTGAATGCAGGCAGCTATGATCGACGGCAGGCTGTAGCAATAAGATATTGTATGATAATGCCCTGTAGAGCGTGGGTGGATATCCGAGGCGATCCAGCGGACAGGCGGTATTCGATCGTGCGAATCGTGACGCCACACACCTGTCGGGGTCCCCGAAAACGAGCGACGGAAGCCCTCGATCTTCGAGTGCCCAAAATGTAACATATATTGCCGCATGGCCATTTCCGAAAAGGAAGTGATCTGAGTATCATAGCGACCCCGGGGCCACAGTTCAATCGAGAATGCCGGCGATCGTGACTTCCTCGCGGTCATGATAGAGTTCGGTGCAAACGAATTGCGAACATTTTCCGCGCAGGGGATGCGTATCGTCTTTAAGGCTCTCAATAATTGGTATCGGGTCGGTGCGACCGATCTTCAGATTGACAATAAATGCGTTGCACCAGTGGCTTGCCGCCCATTTTTCGACAAGCGCCAATGAACGTGATGAGGTGTCGACAATATCACAGAAGAGCCAATCGTAAGTCTGGTTTTTATGTGGTTTGAACACAAAGGCATCTTCTTTCAGATGTCTGACATTTCGCATTGAACCGACTGCTCCTTTGAGCGGTCCATTATCGACCGCCGTAACCAGAGCACCACGTTTTGCCGCACTGTAGCTCCAGCCTCCCGGCGCCGCCCCCAGATCCGCTACGGTTTCCCCTTCACGAGGTTCACGGCCGATTAGTCCGTATGCTTCTTCCACTTTCAAGTAAGAGCGTGACGGAGCCTTGGGATCATCCCGCATTCGTCGTTTCCCGGAAAAACGACACATTTCACCGGCACAGGCGTAATTGCCGTCGGCGATTACCACAAAAAAACCGTTGGCAGTCTCCCCGAGCGGCTCTTTGTCGGTGGTGAGTTTTGCAACTCTCGACATAACAGGGCGGATGCCGGTTTGTATTCGCTTCTCCACTTTGGGCAAACGGTGAGGCGCATCGCCAGAGATATCCCAGACAATAAGCGGCCAGGGATTCTCAAAACGCCGTTCTCTTGCCATTTGGCAAAAGGTCGATACGGCTGATTCGATTACTCCGGATCCCGCGGACAATCTGATTGGGTCAAAAACGGTAACGGACCCATAACAAAGCTTGATTACATCATCTTCGCTCAGAAGTCCATCATCGACTCGCGTGCCGCATCGTGCCACAGCCTGAGAAGACACTCCTTTAACCATCAATTCACGTTGAAGAAATCTTGCGCTCTCCGCTTTATGGATTATCAGCATGAACAGAAAAAATCCTTTACCGGGTTTGTTATCCCCTGCACCGGAGGACCTAACTAAAGCGGTATCCTTCGCAATCGGCAGCACGACCAGAAAACCGATTGTCGGAGGATCGGAAATACAAATCAGGGAGGTGATCAACATGACGGCCATATTCAATCATGACGCGGTCGATGGTGCTCCGGCAGCTCGGTTCATTAATCAGCTTCGACGTTATATCGAGCGTGATTATCAGCGTCTGCTGTAGCCCGTCCCGCAACTCTGGTATGAGGGGGTCAATCACGCTGTCCCCCGCCAAGGGGTATTACCGTTTTGCCGTGACACTTACGTTTCGTAACAGGCAAGCACCTCACCGTAGTACAGCGTATGATAGTCCTTCGCCGGATACACGCTCTCGAGATCCGGAAGCATTCGTGAGGCGTCCATGGCATTTTTCAGCACGATTCGGCATTCATAGTGAATGCCGGACAGAGAGATAATCGGTGAACCAACCGTTTGAGCTTTTTGGGTTTCCAGGTTACACTCGGAAAATTTGTCGAAATCGCGTCCGGATTTCGATCCACAGAATGCAAGCGATTTCTTGTGTGAGTCGTCGCCCGGAATTGAAACGGTGAAATCGTCCGCGGCTTCAATTATGCCGAATGTGTGACGGGTCGGTCGAACCGCGACCGTGAAAATGGGGCGGTTCCATACCACCCCGATGGTTGCCCACCCAATCGTCATGGTGTTCCGGCCTTTTTCAGACTCAACCGTCAGGTATGCGCCCTTGCGGATCTGTTCCATGCATTGTGGTGCTACCGCCATATAATCCAGATCTTTCATGCATTTCTCCTTGTGGGATAGTGAGAACTACTCCGATGAAGGAAAAATAGTACTCGTCGGGGCAGGGTGGAAAAAGCATGCCTCGAATTGGTATTCCTTCCAGAGGCTCACCCCCCCCTCCGGCCTTGGGCTCTCGAAGGGTCGGCTATGGCCGTTCATGTTTCTACCCGGCTCACCACGAACGAAACTCAATACTTTCAATGCGATTCGTCAAAAAAAAGCCCCGGGAGTGAAATCCCGGGGCTCCTGTTTTACTTATCGCCAAGTGATTTGGATCGACGATTATCGACGACTTGTGGAGAACAATGCTAATCGTTCTTGAACGAGCAAGTGCCGCTTCGCCGTTCGGATCGATAGTACGAGATTGCTCTTTGCCCGTTTTTCGAGGTGCAGAGTCACAGATCGACCCGGGGCAAATGACTTCCGCGTCACAACCCGGCCCCGCATGTCAGACAGTTCCGCCCACAAAACCCCTTTTTGAGTAGTGGTGTACTCAACCTGAATGCGGTCGCCGTCGGCAAAATACGACAAACCGTTGGTGGGACGTGAAAACCAGCCGCTTTTTTTCGGCTTCGCGAGGGACACCTCACCGTAATCTGCTCCGGTGCGACTGTTCTCAACCGACTCCCACCACTCCTGGAGTTTCGTGTACAGCGGCCCGGTAATATCTTCATTGCCCGACGCTATATTGTTCTCTTCTTTCGGATCAACGGTCAGGTCATACAGGCCGATGATTTCGAAATCTTTGTTCACCGTCAGGCGGTGCTGGTTATCCCGAATGACGTACATTGGGTAATCCGACTTGTAATTCTTCCCTTTATCGAAATGGAACATCATCGGCTCCGGACGTTCGTCCGGTTCGTTCCGCAGAACCGAAAGAATACTCCTGCCGTCAATTGGCCGATTCAGGTTCGAGATATCATACCCAATGATGTCGCATACGGTAGGAAGCATGTCGTCTGTTCCCGCAACATAGTCGGTCACGGTGTCGGCATCGGTCACCCCCGGCCATTCAATGACGCTTGGAACCCGGAACCCACCTTCGGTGGTGTTCCCTTTTCCTCCACTGAGTTTGGTGCCGCCAAACACCTTGCCCGTGTTATAACACTCACTGCTGTAGGAAACTCCTCCGTTGTCGCTGGTGAACCAGGTGAGGGTATTGTCATAGACGTTCAGTTCCTTGAGCTTTGAACGCAATCGGCCGATCTGATCGTCGATTCCCGAAATCATCGCCCAGAAGGCCCGCTCTTCACCCGGATGCTTGTCACCCCGTTTGCAGAAGTCGTCGTCGTTGCCGTACATATTGAGATATTTCGGAGACGACATGAACGGATCATGTGGTGCGAAGAACTGTATCACCGCACAAAACCGTTTTCCTTCCTGCGCCTGCTGTTCAATCCATTCGATTGCTTCATCCATAATGACCTTGGTGACGTAACACTCATCATAGGCCGGATCACCCGGATCTCCGTCGGCAAGCGTTACTCCGTCAAATCCATCGTCGGGGAGCGTTACACCGACATTCTCACCGTTCAATTTGAACCGCTCCGTTCTGAACTTATCGGCCATATAGCTGTTGGATGCACTGAACGAATGCTCGAATCCCTGCATCATTGGGCCTGTTGGACTATCGGCAGCCATGCCGCCTATGTGCCATTTGCCGAAGTGACCGGTCGTATAACCGTTGCCGCGGAGAATTTCGGCGAAAGTCACCTCGTCTGCGGGCATGGTGTCTCCCGCGGTCATCACGTTGCCTCGTGTGGGATACCGTCCGGTCAGGTAGCTCATACGAGTAGGGGAGCACACCGGGGATGAGGCATAGAACTGATTGAAATGGAGTCCCTTTTTCGCCATGTCGTCTATATTCGGAGTGATTACAAATGGATTGCCCATGAACCCGTAATCGGTCCATCCGGAGTCATCGGCCAGCATAAGCACCATATTTGGCGGGTTCTCACGAATGCTGTCGGCCTTGGCCTTACCAAAAACTTGCTGATGGGTACCGGAGTAAAGGGTAACCGCCGATGCGGCTCCCGCGTGTAGGAACGATCTTCGGGTTATCCCTGGATTCGAGTCGGCCATCTGTTAAATCCTCCTATTTCAAATGTGTACCGACACAATAGGGATTTTTTTTGCACCGTGACTGTATTTTAAATCGTTATGTCGTTATGAATCGCCTAAAACGGAAAAATTCATTATATTCCGATATACGGGCATGCAAACAGGAATATCGCCCGGTGTTTGAGAACAGGAGACCCCAGAAATGCCTCCCGGACGACCTGCAAAACTTCCCGATACCATCGCGGCCTTGCGTTCAATAGTTGAATGCTCTTCTGAAGCGACCTTGCCGGCGGCCGGTATCCTTGCCCGTCGTCTTCGGGTTTCATCCCGAACGCTGCTGAAGGCCGCCGACGTGCTTCGTAAAGAGGGGCTTCTGGAATTCACTTCCGGCTCTCAAATGCGGATATCGCGGTTCCTCGATGAAAAAGAGGTGGAATCAACTCCTCCCTGTTCAACCGAGAGAGTCTATAACCGAATCCGACGACTCATTGAGACCGGTGTGCATCGAAGCGGTGAACCTATCCCAAAAGTGTACACTTTCACCAGCAGGTATGGAGTCTCGGATAAGACGGTGACGGCGGCATTGCGTCGTCTGCAAAAGGATAAGCTGATCCATAAACACGGTCGACGCTATTTCGTAGGGCCGTACTCTTCACCGTCTCGCGTTGAAACTCTCTGGGCGCCACCGGTTGTACTTCTGGTTCAGGAGCATATTTACTCCTGGCGGCATCTTGCCTCTTCGACCCGCACCGCACGATTTGCCACAGCCGTAAATGAGGGACTGGAGTCCAGGGGGGTGCGAATAGAGCCTGTTCTGACAAGTTCTCGCGCCGCCGGTCTCGTCGCGCCTGCTGCAATCGGGCTCGAACAGGCTCGGGAGATTATTCGCAACCACCGAGAACGGTATCTGGGAGCACTTATAGCCGGTAAATCATCCGAGGTGGACGATCTTAAAAAATGGATTGGCATGCTTTCCGAGCACGGTCGGATTGTCTGGTTCGATCGCATGGATGAGCGAAAATATCAGCGTATCGGATCAAAATCGAAGGAGATCTTTCGCTGTCATTTCTCAGAACAAGCGGCTCTTCGATGCGGACTGGAGTACCTGAGCGCCATGAACCACGACCGGGTAGCATATGTGAATCCTATGGCCGAAGAGTCAGGCTGGAAAAACCGACGCGGTGACCTGTTGCGGAGCATGGCCGGGAACAGTGCGGGGATAACGGTTGAGATTTCGCCGACATCGGCGTATCTGGGCCGCCATGGATCTGCGGAGCTTTGCCGAAACGGTATCGCTCATTTGTACAATCGACGAGCGCCGATTACAAAGGTGTTTGCGTACTTTCTCGATCAATTCCATTTGTACGAGCCGATAATGGCGCAATTCGGGATATCGCCTCAATCGGCACAAACTGTGGACAGAGTATACTCACTCATGAAATTTATTGCCTTGGGCGGGACAGAAGACACTGATGGTATCGGCCCGGAAGTCGGAGAGGTGGACCGGAAACGGAAAATACGTGGTTTGGCCACATGGCCGCGACCGGTCCGACGGTACGTGCATGATATGGCGATTACAATGCATCTTCTTTATACCATCATCGATCCGAGGGTAACCGCATTGATAGCCACCAACGATTCTGAAGCCGTTTACATCCTTCGATGGTTGCGTTTGGCGGGGTACAGAGTGCCCGAAGACTACTCCTTGCTTTCTTTTGACAATAAGCCGGATATCCAGCCATACCCAATCGATAGTGTGGATTTCGGTTTCGGGAGTCTCGGGTACTTTGCGGTTCATGCGCTACTTGGCGATATCCCGGTCGGCAGAGATCGCTTTGGTAACGTCCCTCCCGTACCCCGGGTCGTGCAACGTGGATCAGTTAAACTGCGTGTGTAAGTGCAGACCCTCGGTGAACGGGTAGTTTTCGACAGGCACTACTTCGTGCCCAACGCCAAAAAAAATGCGGGTGCAAGCTTTCCGATTGCACCCGCATCGGGTTTCCAGGGAATGAGCGTGGTATGGGGGTACGAAGGGCCGCGCGTTTTCTACCGGTCATGAGGGTTGTCTTCCACCATTCCGGTACGTCGGCCCGGGCTGATGGGGTATCAGCGATTCACTATTGTCTGTTCCGATGTCGACGTCTGTTCATAGTCGACCAGCTCGGCACGGATAGTTCCCAGTTTTATATCGCCGCTCACTTTCACCGGCATATGATACCGATCCGCGGTAAGCCAGACGAAGACCTCGTCACCTTCACGGAAAACCATGGCTTTATCGGTGATTCGTACCCGAATCTTATAACAGTCGAATTCCCCGATATCCAACGCGACTTT
Source organism: uncultured Fibrobacterota bacterium (assembly GCA_964346405.1). Lineage (GTDB taxonomy): Bacteria > Fibrobacterota > Chitinivibrionia > Chitinivibrionales > CAYFVL01 > CAYFVL01. Next base: position 1,706 of record CAYFVL010000095.1, on the reverse strand, counting down.
TTCTTTGCCCATCCAGTCGAACGCGAGATCGTACGGCTTTCCATGCATAAATGTCCGCATCTTAACCGTTCCGATCATTTTGCTTCTAAGTGTCCGGTAATAATAGAACGCGGACAGGTAGGTCTGAGAAAACGGGGGCAGCTCGTCGCTTTGGTGTTTCTTTTTAAGCGCATGAACCTTCTGATTCTCGTGGTCGTATACCGCCCATCGATGACTCCGGTATTTCCCTTCACTCAGATTCTCCTCAAAATACTTGGGATAAAAGCCCTCGCTGTCGATGACACACCGCACATAGTCCCGAACCGGATAAAACGAACTGACAAAAGGAGTCGTAATGCCGGACGCCGTCAATTCGGTGGTATTCCCGTCTTTGCCCGGGGTCATGGTCATAATGCCGCGGCCGGCATTGAATGCCCCCCATTTGACCGAAAAGACCAGTTTCTCACCGTATCCTTTGTCCGGAAAACCCGGGATGGAACGCAACGCTCTATCACCACCCTTGGTGTGGCACGAAAGGAGCGAATCAACCTTTTGGTCACAAAATCCGTTCTTTTTGAGAGTTGAAGCTTCTTTATCATAGTAGGAATCAGAGTCGGCTCGAGCAGCCGCGTACACTAGAAGAATGGATGAAACCGCCGCAAAAAGCATGCGATAGCGACATCGGTAGCCTGCCGACTCGATACGAATTGCTTTGGCCCTGGAAAGGGATCTCTCGTTTCGGCCGCATCGGGTCATATTGCTCATGCGGTATTACTCCTTGATGGAATTCTGGAATCACGCACATACAATGATTCCGTTGATGGAAAACTCGTTATTGCACCTCAAAAGGGATACTACTCAAACCGGCTCGAAAAACCGGAGTCGGTCCGGCCCCTCCTTTATGTAACACAAACGAATCAGAACTTCGTTTCTTTTGCCCCGGATATTTTGTGGCACCGGAACCTTAATTAATTCATTCCAAACGGTGAAAAAAACGTACGGTGGACATTTTTCTAGGAGCATCGGAATTTCGAGTCCGGGACATGACCGTCGTGGAGTGGTCGGTATACCCCGAACCATTGTGCCGAACAGCCGCGAGGACCCATTTTTGAATCTGTTCATTATTAAAAAGGACCGGCTTGTGGGATCTGTGATAGAGTCGTTTTTGCAGTATTACGGAGTGGATTGGGCGGCAACTATTCTGACTTTCCTGGCTATTTACCTTCTTGGTGAGAAAAAACGTTCCGGGTTTGTTTTCATGATAGCCGGTAATGTTGCCTGGCTGGTCCTGGGATGGCTTACACAGAGCGCCGCAATGCTTCTGGCGAATCTCGGTTTCCTTGCCCTGAATTGGAGAGGTTTGAATAAATGGAGGCCTGAAACCGGCGCCGGGGGCAAAAACGATTGAGCATCCCAAACGGATCGATTGCCGGGCATTCGGCCATCCGGCCGGATATTGAGAATAACCCAAAGTCTGTTTTTGGGTCGAATGTCTCGTGGCATGCACTGGGTAGTGTACTGCAATTCTGCACTTTGCTAAACCTTAACCCAAGTTTCGCAACCAACTCACGGTCCCGCCCGGCGGGACTCAAGGTATCTCCCCGGATACCCCTGCGCTTTTTTTAAGTCAATCTCGCACAACATCTTACGCATAATGCTCTATCCCTCGATGTTTCGACTACGCTCAACACAACGCTCCGCTCGGGGCATCGCCCTCGGCATTTCGA
>CAYFVL010000094.1:17932-19507 GCA_964346405.1 uncultured Fibrobacterota bacterium | reverse complement strand
GTTAAGATCGTGCAACAGCTTACGCAGAATGCCGTGAGTTGGTTGCGAAACTTGGCTTAGATGTGTGGTGTTTCAATTGCCGACTGGCAAATAGACCGCATATCCCAGCAACACCTGAAATGATCCCATTGTAAACCGATCGTCGAACGCAACCGATCCCGGGTCGCCCGGGGCCGGTACATCATGCGGATACTCCAGCAGGCTTGTCAGACCTGGGGTGAGCGCCAGATTCACGAACAAAGCGCCGATACCTAACCGAACACCGGTTTCAATTCCGAATTCCATGCAGAATTCAACGGGGCTCACATCGGCATCGGTGTCGTCGCTGTCTTTCAAGTCAAAATCTTCATCGCCAAAATCTTCGTAATCGACGTATGCCGAAGCTCCAAGGTTAAATCCGACCACCGGACCCAAAAACGCAATCAGTTCGACGGGACCCCGGGGAATGAGATGAAAACGCGCAGCCAAGGGAATCTGGAGCCATGTGAAACTGTAACCTCCCTCATACGTCAAATATGGCGTTTGCATTTCTAAACCGAATTTTTTCGAAGAGATCAGAAACCCGGGTTCAAGCGAGAAGATTTTGCCTATGCGAAGATCAACCGCAAACCCACCGGAAAAACCCGCTCCCATGGAATACTCCGGTGTTTCTCCAACCATATCATCCATGAAGGAGTCGAATTCATCGAGCGGCCTGTTGCGCGAGAGGTTGAACCCAACCAGCGGCTTCAAACCCACACGAAATCCCCCGGAGTTTCGGGGTTTCACGGGAGTGATTGATGATACGGGTGCGGGAGTCGGTGCGGGCTTTTGAGCCTTGGGTTGAGCGACACATTCTCCGTTTACACAGCGACGGTTTCCTTTGCACTCATGATCGCCCGCACATTGAGCCGGCGCATTTTGTGGCAGCGAGAACATAACGCAGAATGCCGATACGACATACATGTGATTCAATTTCATGAAAGCCATCCCTCCTTTTGCGATACAGGGCATAAGATCGACCGGTTTCTTTGGTGTCAGGGTACAGCCGCGAAAGGTTCGCCGATTCCCCGCATCAGTGCATTCTCCAGGGAGCCGTTATATTGATCAATCGCCTGATAAAGCTTTTTCCGTGCAGATCGGTTAAATACGCTACCGACAATTACAGCGGTCAGGGATACGGCCGAGAACCCGATAGTAAGACCAAGACGCGATTGTGCCGCATCGAGCTCTTGAGCTGCTTCATAGGCAGATTCCGGCTCCGACGAAGAAGATGCCGCGGAAATAATCAAAACCGGGATCAACAGAGCCGTGCCTGTCGCAAGAATAACCGTACCTGCCACGCGGTTCGATCGAGCGGATTTGGCCGTTAGACTGCTTTTCGCATCTTCTATTAAGAGAGCCTCAATTCTGCTCCTGTTCATTTCCTCGCTACTTACGAAGAACCGGTTTTCGCGGATAACTACAGCGTCTTTTCTGCTTCGTGAAGATGTTTCGGTGGGGATGCTCACCGCTTCCGCGGGAGAAGTGCAGATCCCGTCACCACATATCAAATCTCCCGGGCAATCATTATCCTTTGTGCATGAGACTTCGGAT
>CAYFVL010000094.1:0-17832 GCA_964346405.1 uncultured Fibrobacterota bacterium | reverse complement strand
GCGGCACTGCCGGCGGGTTCGACACATCGACTGTCGGCACAGATGAAATCTCCCGGACAATCGGTATCCTTTGTGCATGAGACTTCGGATGCGGCACTGCCGGCGGGTTCGACACATCGACTGTCGGCACAGATGAAATCTCCCGAACAATCGGTATCCTTTGAGCATTGTTTGTCCGTACCCGCCTCGGTTTTCGGGGACGGGTCAACGCACTTGCCCGAAGAGCAGATGCGGGATCCCGAACAATCAACATCTTTTGTGCAACCGGTTTCCTCTTCCGGTATGCTCGTTGATGATTGCGTTGGTAACTCCGTTTGCTCTGATAGGTTTTCAGTATCTTCTGCTGTCGTGGCGGATTCGTTCATTTCAGGGGAATAGGGAACCCCGTCGATTTCATACACATATTTTGTCGAGATGCTTTGCCGTTCGCCTGATTCCAACTCGATCGTCAGGGTCTTATCCGACCGGGACAGGATCAGGCCTTCGATTGTCCTGCCATTCAGTAGCGATATTTGCGAGCCGACGGCCGAACAGGCGAATCCAAAGAATAAAACGATCACCGGTAGCGATATCGTTTTCCGATGAGCATTTCTCATAGCGCAGGACCTTTCATGTTATGCTTTACAAGCCAATTACAGTGGGTATGACTGAGTTTTTCCGCCGTGTCGCGCCATCCGGTAACGACTATGTCGGAATCCTTCGCGACCGTTGCCGCATTTCCCTGGCAATACCACTTTGCCGGTATATTGTCGAAATCTCCGTAGGCTTTCCGCCAAAGCGAACCGACCGTCTCCAGATCCTGCGCAATGCCCGCTGAGCCGAAAGCGACTACTGCAATGAGACTTCGAATTCCAATCCGAATCGACCTACTACTGACCGCGGATGCTGTTGCATTCCATTTCTGCATACTATCCCCGTTCCCTTTGGTCGGAATTTGGTTTGCTCACCCAGGTTCTTCTCACGGGTTCGCTCCGTCCCCGAAAGGCTCATGAGTGGCCTCTGGTTAACGACGGAATCATGGAAACATAGGAATATAGACCGGAATATTGCCCATCTCAAAGTGAAAAGCTGTGAATGTACTCAAAATTGCAGCGAACGGTAGCTTCGGCATGCGAAAGGAGTCCAATATCTTGCTTTCGGGGGGAGAATGATAATTTTCTTCACTCGGTAGATCAACTATTGTTACCTAGTAACCCCAAACCCCTCCCGTCCGCTCACTCAGCCATCGAGAGCGCCGGGAAAAGGAATGCCTTTTTGGGGGAATGAGGCCGGCACGAATGGTGGTTTCTGTGTGTGATTTCCCAACGAGAGGATTAGGAATTCCAATAGATGGATGCAAAGGTGGTCCGGTCGGTTAAATCCCTCGAATCCGCGCCATCCAAAAAACTGTCCGAACGGTAGGATTGCATCTACAGGAAAAGGATTCGTCACCGGAGCAAAGACACAAGATGACTAGCAGACACCACATTGGTAATCTGACACGTCGCAGACTTCTGATTGGTCTGAACCAGGTATCCAGGGATGTGAAATGCAATGAGTAACGATCATCCGGAGCAATCAGTTTATACAAAAACGGTCCGTTGGTCGCGCGACGCGTTTCGTATACTGATCAGCCCTGATTATCGGTTTATCCAGCGCTTTGCCCCGGCTATCGGGATCGGTGGATTAATTTGCTGCGCGGCGGTGCCGACAATAGAGTGGTATGTCTGGCATATGCCGGTTAACGCGCTCTCCCTGATTGTTGCGGTCCTTGTGCTACTCCCCCTTCCTTTTTTTCCACGAAAAAGAAATTACACCATACTTCACAAGGTCGTTCCGCAACTGCAAATATGACCGGGACAGGTGTCTGTCGCGCTCTGTCCAAGGAATGGAATGCGTAACGCCGGAAGCGGCGCCTTGGGATTAGAACGCCGCATTCCAGCCTATTGGCTTCAATTCCGGAACACTACAACCTTCACCGGCCCGTTACTTCATCGAATTGCCCAAATTAGTTTTGTCGATTCTGATATACCAGTTGGCCGCGGCTCCGGTTTTGATTGATCCGGACACCTCTTTTTGAAAGCGTCCAAGAGCATTCAGGTATGTCCCTTGCGATGGTGCGAATCGGGACACCGCACCACTGCCGACTCGAAGGTATGTAGACCAATTATCTGCCGGAGTAACCGCACTCCGGCCGGACACTCCGGAAACGGCATTCGTTTCCGCATCGGCGTCAAGATCAAGGCAAACCAAACCGACATGTCTGCTCCTGAAAAACACCCGACTGTCGTTTGCTGCGGGACAGTAGGAACCGCGATACCCCCAGGCTTCGTAAAACCCGAGATCACCTTTTTCAAGAAGCCGGAAGTTTTCCGGATCGGCATCGTACAGAAGCGCTTTTCCCCCGCCATCGGCGATAGCGCCGAAGATCAGCCGATCGCCCACCCCGATCAGGTATGCCTCTTCTTCACCAATATCCTCGCCGAACAGCGCAGAGCCCTTTTGCTCTCCACTTTCTATGTCGATGCAGTACATGCTGTCACGAATACTCTTACCGTCGGTGTCTCTGCCGCCCAAATACACGTATCCGTCAATCACGACAAATCGCAAATGAGGTGAATCCGGTATACCTTCGAATACCCACTTGTATTCATACGATTCAGGGGTCATTTTGTAGCACACCAGTCTGCCTTTCGGCTCGTTTGCCTCGACGCCGGACGACAGTTTAGTGACCAGCAGGTAATCTTCCCAAACGCCCATTGTGTGACCGCGAGCGAATGCAACTCCGTCTATCGTCCAGACGGCCGTTCCTGTCGACGGATCGATGCAGACCGTTTTCGGCTGTTCATCATTCGTTGTATTTGCGGCAATGATATAACACTTCCCATCCTTCTCCCATATCAGATCGGCTGCATTGTGAGCAGTCCGCCCCACTTCGAGTTCCCACTTGAAATCTCCGGTTTCGGCATCAAATGCCGTGATTTCGTCTCCTTGGCGTACATATACCAGGTTATCGACATACATCGTGTTCTGCCCGCCACTCAAACGTTCCAGGGAAAGCCTGTCCAACGATTTTTGCTTTTTTTTGAGTCGGTTTTCGTATCCGTCCAGGTGACGAGTCCACAGAAGCGAGCCGTCGGAAGCATCCAGTGCATACAGGATATCGAGTGTTCCAATAAAAAAGACCTTTCCGTCCCCGTAGGCCGGCGTCATGGTCTGGTTCTCCTTGTTCCATATCTGAGTAGTATTCATGCCGCTGTCGGCAAATACTTTTTTCCACTTTGTCACACCGGTTTCGGCATCGATACACACAATGACGTCGTCGGCGTTTATCGCCCACTTATCCAGTCCCCATCCTTCATATTCCGCTGCGGCTTCCTCGTTGAGCCTCGATGTATCTCCCAGCTCCCCACGAGGTATGAAGTAGGCGAAAAAAACATCCTCTTCAGTGCAGATAACGCTGCTCATTCCGCCACCGATCGTATTTCCATTGAAATTGTGATCATCGATGATCTCGAGCTTCGGCCCAGCCCTGCGTGACGCCCGCGCATCGGGGATGTATTCCTCGCTTTTCCATATTCGTGTTGCGTTGTCGAAGGAAGAAACCAGCTCTTTGTCGGTCTCGCTATGGGGATTGCTCCCGTTGTAGAACATCGGCCAGTCGGCCACCACAGGCGCCGACCGGCCGACAATGACGGAAAGCATTGTCATAACCCAACATAACTTTGCGAAGCGTCGTTTTCTCATAATCTCCTCCGTTGTTGCAGAACTCACCGGCGCATGTCTCGTGTCTGAAGAGCGCCGGGGCCCGCGGCAGTGTTTTCTTGCGTATCCCTTGAGTCGACCGTTTGCGGTACTGAATAAATAGAGAACGTTCCGATATACAGATTCATAGCTTTTGTGCTCGTTGTGTAATATTAAGAAAAACGGGGTAAAATTGGCATGAAAGTATTTTTATGGTTAAATTGTTGGATATCCTGGACGCCTGTATGCAACCACTATATCGGGAAATCGCGCAAAAACTGGAACAGCAAATCCGCTCGGGATCGATTCGACGGCTGCCGTCTCGTGCGAATCTGGCCCGTATCTATGGAGTATCCGAGGGAACGGTCAGGAAGGCGTTGCAGGAGCTGAACCGGTCGGCTCTTATCCGATCCGCCAAAGGTCGGCGGCCGGAGGTAATCGATGGCGAGCCTGTCTCGGAAACAGCCCTGCTTTCCGACGGTGGACGAGAGCGGCTGGAACACGACATTCGAAAAGCGATAATAACGGGTCAATATCGGGCGGGCAGGCCTCTTCGGAAGATCGAATTTTATGCCGATCGGTACGGCCTGTCACGCCCAACGGTCATCCGTGTGCTCAGGACGTTGGCGGGAGAGGGCCATGTACACAAAAAGGGGAAATCTTATCTGGTAGGAACTCCCCAGCCGGGTTCATATTCAAGACCGGAGCCGTATTCAAAGGCCACCATATTGATACTTATGGCCGGGCGGAGGACCTGGCATCGGCTTCGCGTACTGCGGACTGAGAAGTTTGTCCTGAGTTTTGAGAATGAGGCATATTTGCAGGGGGTGGAGTTAAAGCCTGTTTTTCTGGAAAAAGCGGTAAGCGGATCTCCGGTGGGGTTTCGGGAGACTGCGGCTTTAGTGCGAAACCTGAAATCACGCTATCTTGGTACACTGGTACCCCTGCAAAATGATGAGCTTTCCGGATTTGAAACCTGGATTCGTCAGCTCCACTCATTTAGCCGTCCGATAATCTGGTTTGATCGACATGGAATTTCACTTCCCGAGGAACTACGAACTCGCTCAATACTCAAATGCCGTTTTTCCGAAGACGCCGGGTTACACACTGCACTTGACCACCTTAAGGCGTTCGGCCATTCCCGAATTCTGTATACGTGCAGAGAACTGGACCACTGGGCCGTGCGACGCGGAGAGAAGCTTCGTGAAATCGCACGTCGAAAAAAGCCGTCGATGAATGTAGAACTGCATATTCAGAGGTATGATGATGCCTTGCGTTGCATGGAGTATTTTCGCAAACGGTTTGACCATTTCAGGCACTCGGGGTCTCAGGAGATGCAAGTACAACTGGCGCGATTTGAGCTGGAAGCTCCTCACTGGCGCGATTTGCTTTTCGACGCCTTTGAAGCGACTTATTCTGTTGGGAACAATCTTTTCGATCTTGTAGCCCGACTGGTAGGACCTGATAGTACAGAACGCATACAACCCTTATACGGCCAAACAGCTCTGCTGCTTCGATTCGGACACATTCTGGACCTGTGTCACACGTTGCAGGAGCGTAAGTCCACCGCCCTCCTCATCGATTCAGATACCCGCTGCCACGATCTGCTGAAAGGCTTCAGATTCGCGGGCATTCGAGTTCCCGAAGAACTATCTCTGCTAAGCTTCGACAACTATCAGCCGTTTTTGACGAATGCGGTATCGAGTGTCGATTTCGGATTCGGATCAATGGGTTACTGGGCATATCATGCGCTGATTGGGGATATTACGGTGCCGTTTGAGAAGAATGGTACAATTCGCCATTCCACCCATGTGAATAACTACGGAACAGTCGGCTCGCCGAACCGGGAGCTACTTTTGAAACGGCTCGAACTGGTTTTTGAGAGAGAGAACCAAATGGACTAACGGTCCGCGCATTCGGAGAGAGATTGGATTGATGTTCGGTAATGGCGGGCGGCCATTGAATAGAACGGCTACGCTTGACTAACCTCACGCCGGTAATCCGGCCATATAGTTCGCTGAATTCCTGCACCCAAAGCGGAGCATTTGCTCCTTTCCTCACCCCTTTGCCGTTCCAGGGCACACGTTGAATGCTTTGCAGTATGCACATCCGACGGAGCGCTTGATGAAATCTGACTTCCCATAATGAAGTCATTCGTCGCGGCGACATACGTGTTGTCACAATGGATGATCTGGAAGCCGAAAGCTTATCGGTCACAATGTGGATTGTCGTTTCCGGCAAAAGTATACATCCGGTTCAAATAAATAACGCTTTGCCGATCAGCCCGCATAAGTGTTTGCGGCGGATCATAGCGCTTATAGAACATAGCCGTAAATTTCCTCGCTGCAACGCATTTACATATTGACGAGTTCTCTGAACGAATGTTTTACCCCTTGATCAATGGATCCCAGGAGATACCGAGCAGGGGTCAGATTGGTGAATAATTTGAATTCTTTGATGAAATGCGCCTGATCATAATACCCGCAATCGCCAACGATCCGGGACCATTCTCTCGCGCCGGCATTTACACAGTGAAGGGCCCGCGCGAATCGACTCAACCGGCATAGCTGCTTGGCACTGAAGCCGACGTGTTCCTTGAACGCGCGCTCGATGTTCCGAACGCTTACGCCGGTATGATACACAAGCGTCGACAGGCGCATGCTGCCATGTGATGCATCTATGCCGTTGACAAACGTTTCAAGCGCCGCATTTTTTCTCCGCACATGCCTTAGTCTTGCACAAAGAAACGTTTCGATAACTCTTATGGCTTCGAGATGATCTTTTGCATAGTGAAGTTTATCGCAAGATTCTTTCACCGAAAGGCCGATAATGTCTTCGAGGTCGACTTTCTTCCCGACAAAATGTTTTTGTGGCACGCCGAGCAGATGGCCCGCACCCAATGGAGTGAGAACGACGCCAACAAAACGGAGGAAAGCCCGCGGCGTATACACATTCGGCGCAAAAGTGTGGCCGCTCACATATGCTGAATACGGTTTGAAATGGTAGTGTGATGGGCTGACGAAATCTACTGAGTCGCCGAAAGAAAACACGATTTCCGTATGCGTCCCCGGAAATGTCTTGAGCTGCTGCTGTGCGAAATCCCCGAGTGTGTCTTCCACAACAAGATACGTTTTGACATATTGCTGTAGCTGAAACGTTGGGGCGAAGGAGAGGTATTTCATGACGTTCTCCAAAAGCTAATGCTTTTTTTTGTTATCAATTTCATTAAAATACTTCCAACAGGTGGATCAAGCAATACAACCGCATGATTTGGAAAACAGTATACACATTACGGGCTGGCCCATTTCGTCCGTGCATTTGTCGTTTTTTTACAATACACAAGATTTGTCTCACATCTATTTTCAGTTTTCAACGGGTTTCTCCCGTTTTGTGCGGAGATGTCCACTTCACTATCGCCAAATCTGGTTAGCTCAGGTTTGAGCAAATAAATGAGGGATTATGTATGAGTGTTGATGCCGTAATAGTCGACAAGGATGCCGCGGCGCTCCGGGAGCTTTGTGGGTATCTTTCTGCATACAAAGAGGTGCTCTCGATAACGGGTACGGCATTATCAGGTCCGGAAGCCGTTAGTACAATAGATCGACTGAATCCCGGGGTTGTTTTCTCCGATATACATCTGGGCGAAATGACGGCTTTTGATGTTATGGGAGCAATTACCCATAGCCCCCTTGTTGTTCTAACAAGTGTCTGCGATTCCTGCGCGGTCAAAGCTTTCGAATATGCCGTGCTGGATTACCTTCTAAAACCGATTGATCCTGAACGGCTCACTCTCACGCTGAAACGCCTGACGAAAAAACGCTCTTTGCCCGAAGATGTAAAAACATCTGGTAAATCTTGTGAACCTTCAAGTACGATTTCATCGAGAATTGGGCTGAATACATACCACTTGGCTGTGTCGGACGTGGATCTTTTTGAGGCACAAGGGTACTATGCCGCGGCATGGGTGGGAAACCGTCAATACCCGGTTCGAGTATCCCTGCGAGAACTCGAGACGCGTCTTGCCCAACGCGGATTTGTACGAATACACCGAAAATATATCGTCAATACGGCTCGCGTCGATTCAACGCGAATTTCGGATGCGGGCTCAGCTAGTGTTCGACTGACCTCGCCTGAACAACGACGTTTGCCGGTCAGTCGTCGCAGGCTACCGTTCTTTCGAAATGTGCTTACCGCCGACTCCGTTTGATTCGGCTGGGGATCAGCCGACCAGGCTTTCCCACTCCAGAGCGAACTGGGCCGGCCTTCGCGGAAAGCCGTGAGTCGATTGTCGAAGTCGGGTTAAAGCGTCGAGCACAACCATACTCACAAACCTGTTGAACGCCGCCCCCAACCTACTTCATGATCTGCTTCACACTGAATTTCGGCTTATGAGTCTTCAGCTTGCCCTTCGAATCCCTCCCCGAACGACTATCCGCCCATTTTTTGAGATCCGCGGCGGAAGAGGGCTTTTGGGGTTGCCGAGGATTCTTATTGCGTCCTTGTCCCTTTTCGCCCTGACCCGAACCCGGTTTTTTCGGCGCTCCCCCGGATTCGGGATCTTTTTTCATAGAAAGCGAAATTCTTTTCAACTCTTTATCCACATCCAGAACGGTGATGTTAACAACTTGTCCCACTTTCACAACCTTCTGCGGATCATCCACATAACGGTCCGCAAGCTGCGAAATGTGCACCAGTCCGTCCTGATGAACCCCGATATCCACGAAAGCCCCGAAATTGGTCACGTTTGTGACGGTACCTTCCAGTTTCATTCCAGGGGCCAAATGCTCGATTTCACTCACCGTATCGCTGAATTTCGCGTATTTGAACTCTTCACGCGGGTCTCGACCCGGCTTCTCCAGTTCCGCCAGGATATCCTCAATCGTAGGAAGACCCACTTCCTCCGTAACAAATTGATTTTTATCGATCGACCGGATTTGTTTCGTGTTGCCGATCAAGTTATCCACATTTGTTCCCAACGTCTTCGCCATGTTTTCCACAAGCCCGTATCGCTCCGGATGCACCCCCGAGTTGTCCAGCGGATTATCCGATCCGGAAACACGAAGGAATCCTGCCGCCTGCTCAAACGTCTTCTCTCCCAATCCACTTACTTTCATGAGATCGGCACGGGTCGAAATCGCCCCCTTGCTGTTTCGGTGTGACACAATCTTCGAAGCCGTCGTGCGATTCAATCCCGATACGTATTTCATAAGCTCTTCTGAAGCCAGATTGAGATCGACCCCCACCCGGTTCACACAGCTCTCGACGACTTCTTCCAGCGAAGATTTCAGCTTCGACTGGTTCACATCATGCTGGTACTGCCCTACGCCAATTGCCTTTGGATCGATTTTTACCAGCTCGGACAGCGGGTCCTGAAGCCGTCGGGCAATGCTGACCGCCCCACGCACGGTGATATCGAAGTCCGGGAACTCCTTGATCGCGATTTCCGATGCGCTGTACACACTTGCACCGGATTCATTCACAACCACCGATATCGGCCGTTTCTCCGCGGGATAGTCGGCAATCACGGACTTCATGAAAATGTCGGTCTCGCGGCCGGCGGTACCGTTTCCGATTGCTATGAGCTTTATGCCGTGCGTATCGATCATCTTCCTGATCGTTTGGGACGCCTGTTCGGTTCGTTTCCGCGGTTCATTTGGATAGATCGTCTGGTATTCCAGAAACCGGCCGGTATCGTCGAGCGCCACAACCTTGCAGCCGGTCCGAAATCCCGGGTCGACTCCCAGTACGGCTTTGCGCCCGGCGGGAGGAGACAAAAGAAGCGTCCCGAGATTGTCGTTGAACACCTTGAACGCCTCATCTTCGGCAGCCGTACGAATTTCCCTGCGGATTTCTGTTTCGGTTGCGGGCGCAAGGAGGCGATCCAGCGCGTCTTCACAAGTTTTGCGTAGAAGACCGGCCGTTGCGCCGGCCGGATGTTTCACGAGGGTTGATTCGAGCGTGGCCAGGGCCGCATCCCGGGGAAATTCGAGGCCAACTCTCAAAACCTTTTCCCGCTCGCCCCGAAACATCGCCAGCACCCGATGTGACGGCATGTTCTTCGCCAATTCGCGATAGTCATAGTACATGGAAAACTTGGTCTTCTTGTCCACGAAATCCTTTCGCGCCGATGTAAACATCTCTCCCTTTTGCCACGCCTGCTCACGAAGATTCTTTCGAATATCGGCATTGTCGGACAGTTCTTCGGCCAGGATATCGCAGGCCCCGTTAACGGCTTTCTCCGGTGTTTCGTATCCCTTCTCTTCATTCACATATGATGCGGCTTCGGCAGTGAGATCGATTGAGGATTCCGTGCATTCGACCAGTCGACGAGCAAGGGGCACCAGACCGGCATCGATCGCCTTTTTCCCTCGTGTAACCCGTTTCGGCTTGTATGGAAGATAGAGGTCCTCGAGTTCGGTTTTACTCAGGGTGTCGCTTATCCTCTTTTTCAGCTCGGGTCTGAGCTTGCCCTGGGATTCAATGCTTTCCAGAATTGCGGCCCTACGGTCATCCAACTCTTTGTAGTAATCATATTTATGCTGCAGATCCCGTATCTGTATTTCATCGAGAGATCCGGTCCGCTCTTTTCGATATCGCGCAATAAAGGGCACCGTTCCACCTTCATCGAAAAGGGCCAATGTATTCGATACCTGAAAGAGCTGTAAGTCAAAATCCTTCACCAGTTGTTCCGCAATATTCATAGTTCCTCCATTAACTCAGGTCCCGCACGGCGGGAGGACGCAGGGGTATCCGCTGAGATACCTTGAGCTTTTTCGCAGGGTAAAATCGTTCAACAGTTACGCAGAATGCCGTGAGTTGGTTGCGAAACCCGGGTAGGTCCTATGACCAAAAAAGTCCAAAGGATCCCGCGTTCGCGGATCCTCGGAATCCGATCCGGCGGAACAAAAGATAATTCTTTTCCGCCTATCGGAAACACGGAATTCCGCCCCGATGTGCGGGGGAAAAACCGGGGACCCCAAAGAACGGATTTTACCGACAAAACACAGGTTGGCGGGATGCCTTAGAATCGAAAGTTCCGGTTTTATCGTACTCCAACCGAAACATCCGGGGGAATAATCTTGAACGATCCGTCGGAGTGATCCATATCCTCCAGAACGGTGTAGCTGCTGATCCGAATCAGGCAGTTGTCCGATACCGGGTTTACCAGTATTTCGTTGAAGTTTTCGTCGAAACCGTTATATGCGGGGGGTATTACGTGACTGATCACGGATTCATCCGCATTGACCGATCCGGTAACAGCCAGCCACCGAACACCTGCGTCAACCGTAATTTCAATAGCGGCTTCACCAAGAAGATGCAGATTCGGATCTTCGCTGCAAACCCGAATATCGATTGTGTCGCCAATCCGAAAGACTTCACCACCATTGGGATATATCACACGAAAGTGAATGTTATCGTCCGGATTGATTTCATCGCATTTCGCATCAAAGATTTCCATCTTTCCTGTGGGTAAAGAGTCCTTTACCGTGCGATCGAAATTTTCAGCGGAGGAAGGGGTGTCGATACCGCGGACAACTTTTATTTGGTCGCTATCCGGGGGGACATTCACGGTTTCAGAATGGTGGGAACCCACACAGCCCATTACCACAATCCATAGAAACATTGTGACGACAAGTAAATGAACTGCTCGCACGGCCGATTGGCGATTTGACATTGCCGGACTCCTCATTGTTGTCCTTTTCACCAGGATTCCCGGCGTTTGTAAGAATGCGTTTTCACCGATTTTCGTCGTTGACGAAAATACACCCCCGATGCCTTCGAGTCTGAACCTCCGCCGACATCGGTGCGTCCCAGGATGTTCATCCATTGATACAACTGAGTCGAGCGTGATTCAATTTCGCGATGTCCGATATGGCCCGAGGGCTCCACCGTTCTTTTTATCGCGGTCTCCGTTGTAAGGAAAACGTCGGGGTGTTTTAGATCAAATACATTTTCGGTCATCAATGGAGTCCAGGCTCCCGTCGTATGATTTACAAGCCAGCAATTGTATGGCGGAGCGCTCTGGTGCACGCAGACCGTGAACTCATCGGTGTTCGCATACGAGTGATAATGGAATTCCTGATTTTTCCAGGTGCCGTTGCGGAGATTCCTGCCGTCCCAGGTTTCCGGGCACCAGAACACCCTGCCGCCGTTGTCCCCCGATTCGTAAATCCATTCATAAATTGAGGTTTCCGCATCCGTTGTCCTTCGCACGGGAAGCGTAATGAACCCTTTGTGATTTTCGGGCAGGCAATCCGCATAATTTCGTCCGTAGTTCGCGGTCCAGAAATTACCGCTCGGACTTATGGCGATTCCACAATTCCACGCGGCATTGGTCTTATGTGCCGTGCTTTTGGCAGCAGTTCCCATACCACCGTCGGGAATAGTGAAGAGAACACCGGCTCGAGTTGTTTTGTTTACATAGTAATCGCCGATCGTTGTTTTTACAGCCGCCCTTTTGGCAATGATATCCCCGGCAACGTCAAACTCCGTTCCGTATCCCGTTTCCATTCCCGACGCAATCTTGCGTCGACTTCCCGGGACCACGGTCGGTGATCCGGAAGACGTATCGATTGTAACCGAATAGATATCACTCCCGGTGGTCATGTACGCTATCTCAAGTGCGTTTTTTGGGCTTTTCTTGTAGAAACAGGCTCCTCCCTTCTGGTAGTCAATGCCGAGATCCGTACTGCGCGATCCATCGGGCTTCATAAGGTACGCGCCGTTTTCCGTCTCTACCAGTATCCACTCCCCGTCTTCGGATATGCCCAGATCCACGGCGTCGGAGAAATCTCCGAGCCGTTCCTTCTTATAGTTTTTCAATGGTGACTTGTAGACCTCTCCTCCACCGATAAAGATGAACCATCCGTCTACCTCAAGATCCGCCGGTTCAACTACAGGGGCATCTATCGTAATGTGATCGGGGCAGGTGGAATTCTCGCTACAAGAGCGGATGGGATTCCTTCCGGCCTCGGTATCCGTCATTCGCTGTTCACATGGACCCATGGATTCGTCATACAAGGGCGCGGAGTGGGCGGATAACACGAATATGGAACAACAAATAGGAAGAAAAAGGTGGCGGCTCCATTGTTGCATAATAAGGCTCTCTTTCCGTAGGGCGGCGGATTCATACCACGGCTTTTACATTAATTAATACTTCTTTAATAAGTAAAAGATAGTGTAATTGAGAAGCGATTACTCGATTTTTCCTGAAAAAAAAGTCTGTTTGCCGTTTTGCTCGGTGGAAGAGATATAGTATGCGGAGGACATTCGCGGCAGGGCGTACCACATTCGACGAAACACGCCGGGTAGAAGAGAAACTACGTCGCCGGCCTGGGCAACTGATGTCTTATGGACAACAGCTTACTCATTTCTCGTAACAAAATCACCACATTGCTCGAATTTCCAGCTATCTTAGAACCTGGAAAGGTTCTACTATGCCTAATATATTCGACTACACCGACTACAGGGCCTACCTTGCCGATTACTATGCCGAGCAGAAGGCTGAGAGGTCGTGGTATTCCTATCGGGTTCTGTCTCAGAAGATCGGGTTTCTCTCTCGCGATTTCATTTATCGAGTCATTCGAGGAGAAAAGCGCCTTTCGCAGGCAAGTATCGCGAAAGTTTCCAAAGGCCTTTCTCATTCACCGGAAGAAAGCAAATGGTTCGAGTCACTGGTGCGGTTCAATCAGGCGAAAACCGCCGAGGAGAAAGCTTTTTACCTCGAGCATCTTCGCGGCCCGCACAAAGTCGCCGGCAAAAAGGCGCGTGTTCGAAAAATCACAGACCATGAGCTTGCACTTTTTGCCGAATGGCGTCACGTGGCAATTCGGGCCATACTCGACATGGTGCCTTTCACCGACGACTACACCTGGCTTTCACGCCAACTCACCCCACCGATATCTGTTCATCAGGCAAAACAATCGGTGAATCATTTGCGGAAACTGGGTATGATAGAACAGGACGACGACGGCGTCTGGCGGGTTACCGACAAAGTGATCTCCACCGACGATGAGGTACAGAATGTGTTTCTTGCTCGGTTTTACCAGTCATGTCTTCGTTTGGGCTCCGATGCCCTTCAGAACCAGCCTCGGGACGAGCGCAACGTAGCTGGAGTGACTCTGGGCATTTCCCGCAAGCGATATCCCGAAGTGGTGAAGGCCGTTGCGCGATTCCGACGAGAACTTGAGGAACTCGCGGAGAAAGACGACGACGCCGATATCGTGTACCAGTTTCAATCCCTTCTCTTCCCCATGAGCAGGCAAATACGCTCTTGGGACGAGGAGAATACAAAATGATCAGAAATGCCGTGACGATTGTAGTGCTTCTGGCAGGGATAGTTCTTGTTGGCTGCTCCCTGGACCGAACCGCCGGGACCGCAACCGGCTCGGGAAATGCCCGGACCGTTGCCCTGTCGGGATTAGTTCGTGATTCCGCGGGCAAAACGCTCCCCCACGCATCGGTGGAGCTTTGTGAAACCCACAAATTCACCGGATCTGGTGAACACTCGTTTCAGGCGGCAACAGATGATTCCGGACGATACGTCTTTCCCGAGGTAGAACAAGGAACCTACCATCTTCTGGCGACTGCAAGGGACTCATCTCTGGCCGCATTTCAGACAGGGCTGGACGTGGATATCGAAAGCGGGAACCGTGAGGTAGCTGAGATGATAGCGTATCCAAGCGGAAAGCTCACCTTTTCTTTCGATACCAGCCTCCTCACCGACATCGATTCACTCGATGCCTATCTGTGCGGAACTCCTTATCGACAAAGAAAATATGGTCATCATTCGTTTTACTTCGGCAATATCGTTGGAGGAGACTATAAGCTGATCGTGATTGCGCACCCGGAACCCACGGGCATATTCGTTCATTCCGGAATTTGTGTCACGGAATCACTTACGGTGCATGCCGGAGAGACGGCCAATCCCGGGATGCTGGAATGTGATCGGGCCGCGGAAGCGGGGAACCGGTTTTTTGTTGATGATTTTGAGCGGTCGGGAACAAGAAAAGGGGGGTACACCGACTGGAAAGTTTGGACTCACTTCCCCGATACGTTTGACAGTAACCTCAATCCAGCCGTGATCTGCGATCATGACGACAACGAAAACCGCATGTTCGAGCCCGGTGCCGACGGCACGAACCACTGCATTCACATGAAATATTATTTCGAAAACGTCGGCAAGATACGAAACCATGCCCTCCGATCGACCTTTGGAGGCTCGGATGCGTGTGAGGATCTCAAATCCGTTCGGTTCTGGGACTTTTCCGAAGCCCAAAACGTCTCCTTTTGGATTCGGGGGACCGGAACTCCCGCAACTGTTTCTCTTTCACTCTGGTCGCCCTTTCCCGACTACGGCATCGTCCTTCATCGGGAGGGTCCCATTCCCGAAACATGGACCCTGCTGACCTTTGATCTCACAAACGCCCCGCCGTCCGGAACTCGAGTGAAGCTTCCTCGATGGCAGGACCAGATGAACTACGCCAAAGCAATAGAATTCATCGTCGCACCCTTGTCGGAAATGGAGGAAGGCTCCTGGGAGGGTGAAGTCTGGATCGATGAAGTGGTTTTTCGGTTCTGAGGTGTGCGCCTGTCGTTAGCCCAAGTCTCGCAGTCGAGAAACGCCATGCTGTTGTCTGGCAGACGGCAACATTTGCTTGTCACATTCTTTGATTTCACATTTTTTCGATGTTTGGGGTATATTGTTTCAGAGACCGACAATCAACATGATGGGGGGTAAGGGTATGAATGGTTTGCGGCTTTACGCGATTCTGGGTGTGCTTTGTCTGACGGCAGGTATCGGTTCCGCTATCGAGCCGGTCAATCCGGATCTCAGCGAGGAGGGACGAGAGGTCCTTGATTATCTGGAATCGATTTATGGTGAAAACACGCTGGCAGGCTACAATATGTATGTTCACACTCCGGATGTGTACGAGCAGACGGCACGACATGGCGCTATCTGGTCTGGGGATCTGCGTTGGATGAAACCGGAAGAGCTTTCCAGGCAGACCAAAAAGTTCGGCTATATTCTTAGCATTCACTGGCATTGGGATTACCGGGGCGATCTTCGGAGAAAAAGCGTGAATAAAGACCTGGATGTCGGCCGAATGTCGACCCCGGGAACTGAAGAATATCGACAAACAATGGTCGAGCTTGCCGAAGCCGCGGAGAAGCTGCAGATTTTTGAGGATGAAAAGGTTCCGGTGCTCTTCCGACCACTTCATGAGATCGACGGGGGATGGTTTTTCTGGACCGATAAGGAGAATCCGGAGAACACCGCCAATCTGTGGCGCATGATGTACCACTATTTCACCGACTCGCTCGAGATTGATAACCTGATCTGGGTTTACAGTGCCGGGGTACCTCTCAAGAAAACGGTAGAATTCCGAAAAGGGTTCTACCCGGGGGATGAATACGTGGATATATCCGGCATTGACATCTACCATATCGATTACGATGATTCGGAGACCTATCAGGCCTACTTTGATACGATGTCTCTGGTAACTCCCGGAAAGATGCTTGCGCTCTCGGAATGCGGCGGTAATCCGAATCCTGATCAGATGCAGGACGGTTCGGCTCCCAGGTGGTTGTATTCCTTGCCCTGGTGGGGAACACCGTCCGGAGGCAATTCCCTTGAGTGGGCCACCTATACCATGAACCACGAGTATTTGCTCACGCTCGATGAAATCCCGGCGTTCGGCACGGAAAACAATGTTCCCGCAGTGGGAATAACCGATCCTCTGGACGACGGCTCGGCCGTTTTGGAAAACGAAACGCCGGTGATTACCGCTTATGCGGTGGACCGGGACGGCACAGTCGAGAGAGTGGACTTTACGGCCAATGACTCGGTGATTGGAACGCTCACGCGGGAGCCGTATGTATTCACCTGGAACAATGCCCCCCGCGGGTCCTACGATATCAAGGTAACAGCCTACGACAACGAGGGCGGTTCTCAGACATCCAACAATGTCCGAATTGTTGTCGGGTTCGAGAATGTCGCGCTCGGCAAACCGGTTGTCGCCTCCTCGGATAGAAACGAGGAGGGGTCTGTTCAGAAGGCTGTGGACGGTGACTCATATACCAACTGGAGCAGCGCCAAAACAGATGATGAATGGATTTATGTCGACCTCGACGAAGTTTACACGATTGGGCATGTCAACATTTTGTGGGGTTGGAAAATACACGGGGAGGACTTCACAATCGATATCGCTACCGAAAGCCCGGACAACGAAAGCAGTTGGGAGACGGTGTATACCGCCGTCGATATGCCTTACATAACCTGGAAGGCGACCCACCGGTGTCGGTTCGATCCCGTTGAGGCCCGGTATGTCCGCGTGCACGCAACCGATCGGCCTGGAAAGCAGGAGTGGAGCGGATACACCTTGACGGAACTCCAAGTGCTTCACCCAGTGGAGCAAACCCGGGTCGCGCATCCGGCCTCCCCCTCATTCGGCATGGCCCCTGGGAATAAGCCGGCCGAAAGGGTGTTCTATGATATTCGAGGGCGACTCATTACCAGTCCGAAACACCGCTCAGTGAACATGAGAGACGCGGTGAACGGAGTGGTTATTGTGAAGGAAACGGTCGGGGCGCGTACCGTCGCCCGGGTTCGGTAGAACATCAGGGTCCCCCCGCACAAATCATTTGAAACGCTCCACCCCCGGTCCTTCCTCGGCAACGAGAAGGTACGGGGGATGGGAGCGTTTTTTACATCCTTTTCTCTTCGAATTCGACCCGGGCAAAGCTTCTCTCGCCATCTTCAAGTCAATTCACGAGCAGGGATAGAATGCGGCGATTTTTTCTCTTATCTGCTTGACCCGACTTCGACAGTCGACTCACGGCATTCTGCGTAAGCTGTTGCACGATCTTAACTTAGAAAAAAGATAGCGGGTCGACTCAGGTATCGCGATGTACAATTCTTCGGCCGTCAGTTCAAGAAGCACGTGGGAGTGAGCCCGGCTTCATATCGACGAAGCGGGCAGGATGGTGGCGGATAAGGTCTCTTCGCATACCCCGGCAAGGACGGGTTTGGTATGCTGGTTGTCATTTCCGAGCTTAACCCAAGTTTCGCAACCAACTCACGGCATTCTGCGTAAGCCGGCGCGCGAT
>CAYFVL010000093.1:0-19526 GCA_964346405.1 uncultured Fibrobacterota bacterium | reverse complement strand
TCCAAGCGCAACATATCTACCCGTCTTTTTGCAATCAGCCCAGGCACAGCGGTCAAGATGGGGCAACGGATTGAAGAATTCACTCGTGAGTTGTGGGACATGGTCAAAAACGATCCGGATAGCCCGGGATGTGTCATGCAGTTTGGCGTTCAGTACTTCCCCCGGTCAAAAAACGGAGATCGCGCATGATACGACTCGGCATAGTGTTGATACTGTTTTCGTTTCTTGGCTTTCAGTGCGCCTCGGATCCCGTTGCCGCCGGGGGTGGCGACGAGTTTCCCAATACGTACGCTCGAAGCCTCGGTCAGAATGCGGCCGGCACGCTGAAAGAAAGTGCCGACAAGGATAATGCCCTGGCACTCACGAAAAAGGGACCGAGAATATTTGCGGACGCGAATCTTCCGATCAGCGACAAGAGCGCGGGATTTGGGAAACCAATCGCCGCACAAGACAGATTTCTGCTTGACTCATCATTTGCCTATGGATACTCGGACACCGGTATCGGCGTACTCAGGCTCTACGGATATCAACTGTCGGACAGCACCGTTCGCTACGATACCCTGGAGCTGGTGTGGGAGGGAGCGATTCCCGAGGAAGGGACCGGGAAGTACATCGCCGTATATGGAACGGTGTACGGAGTCTACCGCACGGTTGTGGAGGATACTTTGTGGACGATGCGGTATCGAATTGAAGACGCCGACGGGGACGGAATTGTCAATACGGGGTCGGTCGAGGACCGCGCCCGGTATCGCCAGTCGACTATCGCTCCTGATAGATTTGATATTGCTCGGGTAGAGATGAAACAAACCATGATAATCGGGCCGGGTGAAGACGGTGATTATGGCTCTGAAAGCGACAACTCAATTTTCTCCTTTGTCTCGATGTCGTCGGTGGCCGGTGACACTTTGGAGTATGAATCGTATACGGACGCCGACGGAGACGGAATACCGGTCGACGGGGCTCTGGATTCGTGTGTGCTTAAGGTCCATGCGGTAAAGAAAAAATTCGGGCTCAACGGTCCGATCCGACGAACAGAGCATAGTATTGGATATGTCGTATTTCCACAAAACGACTCGCTTAATTATCCGATTATGTACCATGAGTCGGTCCGGAACCAGCTTCGGCCGGATACGACGGCCCAAGTACGACATTCCAATGGAGATTCGGTATTCTACCCCGGCGATACTGTTTGGGCCGAGATAGTGGTTACGGGCGGCCGGGAGGACGAAATCGTGAGTGATACGGCTCGAATGACCATGGTGTTGGGGTCCGACGGTACTCGGGAGGACGACGACTTTTTGCTGTCGGTATATTCGCGTTCTCGACGGCGGTTCGGGGAGGAGCGTGAGGTCGAATATCGGGTGGAAAGCGATCAACCGTTCGGCCGGGGTAGGCCACCGCTAAGCGGAACGCTGGAATTTCGGGTGCGCCGCGAAGACAGCAGTTCGGCAGAGATCCTGGCGACATTCGATACCGAGTCAATCAGTGCCGTCGTGACTACCACACGGCATGGAAGGCTGGAAATAGTCTGGGATCGTGACGGGAAGGTGATGCATCGATCTCGGTAATTAATCAGGGAGGGGTTCGAGATAGTATCCAGCGATCCTGTCTTCAGTTTTGTCGGCGGTGCTGGTGCAACACTATATTCCGATGAAAACCTGGCGATTCCACCTGAAATTCTCTACCAGAGAAGTGGGATCGCGTATTAGGGGGTCCTCGGTCGGCGCGAATACCTGTTTGGTCTCCATGTTCACCACATTTCCATTCCGATGCTATTCAAACGGATGTTTCCCCTGAACAATGGTGCGCATCGTCTGGACCTCAACCCGACTTCGACTGTCGAAATGGAGGATTCAGTACCGGTTTTGTCCGTTATCCATCACACGATACCAACCGCCTTCCGAACTGCATCAAGCACTTCAGCCGCAACAGCCCGGGCTTTTTCCGCTCCTTTCTTCCGTATTTCTTCGATATATCCCTTATCCGCGGCCAATTCGGCCCTTCGGGTTCGATAGGGACCGAAGTGGTCGAGAATCAGTGCCAAAAGCTCCTTTTTTGCAGAGCCGTATCCATAGCCGCCGGCACGAAACTTATCGGCCATTTCGCGGGCCGAATCCGGTGAGGCGAACAGGCGATAGAGTTCATAGACAACACTCTTATCAGGGTCTTTGGGATCTTCGAGAGGAGTCGGGTCGGTGATAATGCTCATGACCTTTTTCTTGATCTTTTTCTCATCGGCAAACAGCTCAATGGTGTTGTCGTAAGACTTAGACATTTTCTGCCCGTCGATGCCCGGTATTACCGCGAAATTCTCCTTGATCTCCGGCTCGGGAATCGTCAGGATTTCGCCGTACGTACCGTTGAACTTCAACGCAATATCTCTCGTAACCTCCACATGCTGTTTCTGGTCACGCCCGACCGGAACAAGATCGGAACGGTACATCAGTATGTCGGCCGCCATGAGTACAGGATAGGAAAACAGGCCGCTTGATGCCGGAATCCCTTTTGCGGTTTTGTCTTTGTAACTGTGGCAACGCTGCAGCAGTCCTACAGGGGTCGAGGGATTAAGATACCACGTGAGTTCGGTCACCTCGGGGACATCCGACTGAACCCATAAAATCGCGCGGTCCGGATCCATACCCAAAGAGAGTAGATCCAGAAGAGCCTCAATGGTGTATTCCCGAAGAACGTCACCGTCGAATACGCTGGTGAGACTATGAAGGTTTGCTATGAAACAGAACAGTTCACCCCGGTCCTGATATTCAATCATCGGTCGAATCATCGCGAGGTAATTGCCTATATGAAGACGCCCCGACGGCTGTATGCCCGAAAGAATTCGCATGCCCTTTTGTCTCCTTGAAAAAACAGTTCCTGAGTATATGTGCATTCCGGATTCTGTAAAACCCCGTACCGCGGAAAATAAAACATGGAATAGACCACACCAGTCCAAACTGGATATCCGCACGTTGATGGTCCTTTTTCCGTACACCTCGGAGTCCGACAAGCGCTGCATGAATGTTCGGTTGAGTAACTTTTCTGAACCGACATCACCCGGGATTCAGGGGGTGACAGTAAATGGATTGTCGGAAACATCTTTGAAACAATAGCCCCAACTACATCCGTACGCACTCACCTTCACCCGGCACCGGTCCGAAACCGTCGAGACCGCTCCCGCATCCGCCGCAAGCCATTGTGGGATAACCCATGTAACATCCTCCCACCTATCCGCCATTTCCACAATGGCAAAACCCGTATTGTGCCAGGTGATTCCATCGTCAACACTAAGCGAACAGGTAACGATGTCGATCGTGGAGACCGCGGTGTTCCACCGTATATGAAGGGTATCACCAATCCCGTAGCTTTCTCCTCCATTGGGAGAAATGACGGTGAGCGGGTTTCCTTCGATACTGAAAATCTCAGAATTTGTGGTGACTCCGGGATTACCATAGCTTGAAATCCGAAGTACGCAGTTTTTCGAACGCAGAGAGACAATCCGATCCACAAACTCCAGGCTGTCCGGAATTATCCATACATAGTTCTCCCAATTATCGTTTTCCTCTCCGCAGTTTCCAATAAAATAGAAGTTGGCTCCCTGATCAACAGAAATGGATATGTCTACCCGTTTGATCCCGGGATCGGTTGTTTTCCATCGTATTCGCAACGTATCACCGGGCATAAAATGGTCACCTTTTTCAGGCGAGAAGATCCTGGGACTTTCTCCGCAATACTGCGACCCTTGCCAGTCGACATCATAGGTTGAGGCCCAGGAAACAAGCTCGTAGGAGAGATCGCACAGATAATTGTAAGACAAGTCGAGCGACCCCAGATTCCTCAGTTCGGCCAGAGATACCGGCAGAGCATCCAGTTTATTTCCCGCGACCTGGAGAGACCGAAGTCCGGTTAAAAGGCCCAGGGTCAGGGGCACAGAGTCAATGTCGTTTTCGGAAACGTTGAGGAATTTAAGATTCTCACAGTTTCCGATCGAAATGGGAAGCCTGGTCAGCTTATTGGTATCCACATACATTGATTCCAGATTTCTCCATTTGCCTATATCGGCGGGAAGAGCTTTGATAGCGTTATTCGAGAGCCAGAGCTTCCTCAGGGCTGAGATTTCCGTAATCTGTGAAGGAAGTTCGGTGAGAAGATTGTTCCGCACATCAAGAGAGGCGAGATTCGTCAATCTCCCTATCGTTGAGGGGAGCGATCGTATCTGGTTACTACTGAGATCCAGCTCCTTTAGAGAAGAAATATCGCCGATTATCGCCGGGACTGTCGTTATACCCTCACCCCGCAAGTCGAGTCGGATAATGGTCATATCGCCGCCCAGCTCGACACGGGAAGCGACCGTTCCCGAAATTCCGTTGGAATCCAGGATAGCCTTTACTCTCACCGAGTCATCGATATAAGCAGGATTGGAACTCAGCATTTCGGTAGACATGAGCCCGACTCTCAAATTGAAAGTGCCGCCGCTTGGAACTTCGACCGGAGTAGAGGATGTGACGTACTCCGGCGTGGAGGGGTGGACAACAACTATGTATTGTTTTGCGGCCAGATAGGGGAACTCAAACCTTCCCAGACTGTCCGGGGATGTTGCGGCGACGGTGAAATCTTTGTAGCGGACAAGTATCGTCACCTCGACATTGTCCAGTTCCGAGTATCTTTCGAGAATACCGCTGACAGCCCCCGGTTTCCGAAGCAATCTCAGTGGTAGGACAAGAGAATCTTTGTCATGAACCGTAACGGCATCCAGGACGGAAGGACGACCCGCATCGGTGGTGTCGACAATCTCCAGAAGATATCCTCCGCTGGGAACGTTCCTAATTTCGAATAGTCCATTGTGATCGACAATGGTTGAGAGTGTTATGACCGAATCTTTACCAAGTCCGGCCTGCGATGCAACCTTCCTGGTAAGGTACACCATGGCGCCTGTGGCCGGGGTGGAGCTGTCGGGATAAAATGCCGATCCCAAAACCATGGTTTCCGTCTCGGATCCTCCCGAACCGGCAAGGGGCTCAACAGGGCCCGATGTACAGAGCAATGAGAGGGTTGTCAGTGCCACTGCTAGTACGAGCAAACGGCCGCCATTACGCATTGGTGTCGTCATTGGGTAACTCCGTGAGTGGGAAGACCTGGAAATTCATCTGGTAGAGACGATCGGGAACATCGGCTCCCCCGGCAATTTCGAGCACGCGACGACGAAAACCACGAAGTTCTTCGACTATACGTTCGTATTCACGACCCGAAACACCAATGGTAAGTGTCGAGAGATTTCTTTTTCCCTTTGGGAAACGGTCTATCGATTCCTTCGCCAGTTCCATCATCTCTATCTGCAAGTTGTTAATCGCCAATGCTTCCGCCGCATATCCGGTGCTGATTATCCGATCCAGCCGTTCGTAAGATCCGTCGGCACGTCTTTCGATCAATTCCAGTTTCTCCAGAAGCTCGATCGCCTCTCCGGCTTCTTTAGGGGTGATATTCGGAACGATTCTGCGCGACAGGGCTCTATAATCCCCGTTAAATCGGTATTGCCCAAGAAGTTCCCGGATAGCGCTGTAATACCATTTGCTGTAATACTCGTACTGACCGGCATCAAGAATACGCGGTTTCATTCCACGCATTGAGATAAGTTTTTCGAAATGCCGCTTTTTCTCGGAATGGCTTTTAGCCTGCCCGTAATACACCATATGTTCGAAATAATCTGCTTCACGCTCGTTGAGTCCGAGAAAATCGACGAAACGAGCCGACAAGGCAGGAGACATATTCACTTTACCCTGAAGAATCTGCGCAAAATGCCCACTGGATTTCAGCCCGACCTTCTGTGCAATGTACCGGTGAGAAAAGTTGCGGTTCTTTTCTTTGCGCTCGGCATATACCTCGCAGAGGTATTTGCGGTAATCAATGAATTCGAATACGGTAGGCATAGTGATATCGCCTGTATGCCGGTTTATGGGAATACGTGATTGGTCATGATTTCCCGAAAAACCCCCGAAACCTTTGACCATTACAAATAATCTAGCTCATAGAGCAGGATATTGCCCTTAGAAAATCGGGATTGTGCTTATACTCACTAAGCAAAACGAAAGGTATCGCTGCCTGAATATTATGTAACGCCTTGGTACACATTTACTTACATCAGCCAAATTCCATTCGGCTCCAAAGGAACCGATTTGGAACGTTTCTGGTAATAAACAGTACCGAAAAGAACCGGTATCTCTTTGAGCGAGTTTTTCACTATCCGTTCCGGCCGTCACGTATTATCTATGGGCCCCCACTCGGTCGGCTGCGGTCCGCTTTTTCTAACCAGGAATGTTCATCAAAGTTGGGTGGTGTACAGTGGCATGGGGAGATATCAATTCCTATTGGACCACGTTTTCCATTTTCGCCGGAGCAGAGATATGTTCTTTAAAAATCGGTTTTCCGGGGTATTCCAGTCCGCTGTTTTCGCGATTATCGGAGTGGCGGCTCTGGGTTGCGCGAATGATTCGGTCCAGCGGTCGGACAGTGCGCTCGAGGTTAAAATGATGTCGATGTATCGGGAATACCGCGAGGAGGCTTACCCCGATGCGCCCGAGATACGAGTGCCGGAGTTTGCCGGTCTGCGTACCGCGGCGAACACGGTGCTGGTTGATGTGCGTGAGAAAAAGGAATATGCCGTCTCCATTATCCCGGGCGCGGTGACTCAAAAGGAGTTTGAGCGACGGAAGGAGCGGTTCAGGGACTATCGGATTGTCGTTTATTGCACGATTGGATACCGAAGCGGCGAGTATACCGAGAAACTCGTTGAGGAGGGGTTTGATGCGCTCAACCTGGTTGGCGGGGTTCTGGCCTGGGCGCATGATGGATTTTCTTTTACACGGCAGGGCGGACAGAGTGACACCAATCGGGTGCACGTGTACGGGAAGAAGTGGAATCTTGTGCCCGAAGGGTATGAAGCCGTCTGGTGAAAAGACGGCGTAATCGATGGCCTGCAATGTGCTTCGGAAAACTTGCGAATTCTTTCGGCGGAATTCATATTGAAGTTTCACCGGATAACTCTGGACTGATCTGCTTATGTGCATAGCGATGCTGAAACAGAAGACGACCACAACTGAGTCGACCAAGACATTCTTGGTACGACCGGCGGGCCTTTTGTTCAGTAGATAGGCATAGAACAACACTGAAATCAACAAGGGCCCGCTTCAGACGAAGCGGGCTTTTTTAATTCAAAGTGGAGGGATACGGATAATGCGAAAAGTCGGGTTTGTAGGATGGCGGGGAATGGTGGGATCCGTTCTGATGGACCGGATGCGTGAGGAAGGTGATTTCGGGGAGTACGAATCACACTTTTTTTCCACTTCCCAGGTAGGACAAGACGGGCCCGATATGGGGGCCGGCAGCAGTCCGCTGGGAGATGCGAAAGATATCGGGCGGCTTTCACCCATGGACATAATCGTTACCTGCCAGGGAGGAAGCTACACAAAAGAAGTCTATCCCAGGCTGCGGGAAACGGGATGGAATGGGTACTGGATCGACGCCGCCTCGGCGCTTCGTATGGAAGATGATGCGCTTATTGTTCTGGATCCGGTGAACCGTTCGGTTATAGACAACGGCCTGAAAAACGGAATAAAAAACTATATCGGCGGGAACTGCACGGTTAGTCTGATGCTGATGGGGGTCCATGGGTTGTTCCGCGAGGGGCTGGTAGAATGGTTGTCATCAATGACCTACCAGGCGGCATCGGGAGCGGGAGCCAGGAACATGCGTGAACTGGTGTCACAGATGGCAACTGTCGGCTCGGCATCGTCGGATCTACTGCAAACGCCGGGCTCGGCAATCCTGGATTTGGACAAGCGGGTTATCGACACCATGAGAAGCACCGAATTCCCGGTCGATAATTTCAGCGTCCCTCTTGCCGGAAGCCTGATTCCATGGATCGACAGTCAGGCCGAAAATGGGCAGACTCGAGAAGAATGGAAGGGCTTTGCTGAAACCAACAAGATTCTCGGGGCGAAAAAACCCGTTCCTATCGATGGAATCTGTGTCCGGGTTGGGGCGATGCGAAGTCATAGTCAGGCGCTTACGGTCAAGCTTACCCGCGATGTTCCGCTCGATGAACTCGAAGACATGCTGGCCGGTGCGAATGAGTGGGTGAAATATGTACCGAACACAAAAGAGGACAGCGTTCGGGACCTGACTCCGGCCGCGGTTTCCGGAACGCTCGAGGTCCCTGTCGGTCGCCTGCACAAGATGAATATCGGACCTCAGTACCTTACCGCATTCACGGTCGGTGATCAGCTTTTGTGGGGAGCGGCGGAACCGGTTCGGCGGATACTGAAAATTGTGCTTGAGAATGCATGACCCTATTGGCCGGCATACGAATTACGGAGCATATTCAGTAGCGCCTCGACGTATGCCGGCCAACAAATTAAATTTCCCGGGGGGGGTTGCAATAGCTAATTCCCATGAATTAGTTTATTAGAAAGAATCAATCGTTATGCCACTAGAAGTGGTAGATGTGTGTGATGATGATGGGGTATCAGGCGAAAGCCTGATCGGGAAAGCCGGCGCCAGCCGGCTTTTCTTATTTAGTGCCTGTCCGAAAACTATCCGTTCACCGAGTCCCGCCGAGCGGAGCGATGCGTTAATTAACTAAGCGCAGTCGGAAGGGCTCCTCCAAACCGGCCGCAATCCGCTCGAGTCTCGGATTTACGATACGAAGCAATTCAGCATTCAATGTATTCAGCTCATGTTGCAGGGTAACGAGTCCGTAGGAAAAGTCGTCTGCTTTGTTTCTGGTGGTTACCCACCGAAACCAGGTGTAACCAACAAGTCCCGGATGAGTAAACGCTCGCTCAAGCGCTTCACGGCCTTTCACTTTGACCCGATCGCGTTCCGATATTCCCTCCGGCGGTTCTCCGGGATAGGGGATCTCTCGAAAGTATGGTGATACCCAGGCGAACTCACCGTTTATTATGGGCATATTCGTTGTGTGGTAATACTCCTCGAGCCGTTCATAAAAGGTATGTCGATAATTGTTCATGGAAATGATCTCGACATGCGGCGGAGCAAAGGCCTGAAGAATATTTTCTCCCGGGGGACCGCCGAACCGGGAGCCGATAATAAGGTGATTCGGGTCGTATCGTCGAATGGCTTCCGACGTTTTCCGCACATACATTTGGGCAAACAGACTGGAAAACGCGTTATGATCGACAGCATATCCTTTGGAGGAGAGCGCTATTCCCTGATGGGTTAGCTGCGCGATATGCTCGGGGGTACCGATCTCGATCTGCCAGTCTCGCGCCAGACGACCTGGATCGTTCTGGTGCCTGGCCAGGACAAATTCCCATGCTCGAACGGCCGCGGGGCGGTCTTGGGGAAGAGACAGGCACACCTGAAGCAAAGTGGGTTTTAGTCCGTCGAGATTTGAGTTGTCCCCACCCCAGATTTCATCGGTGCCGGCCTGCCCCCATCCAAGTTCATTGTCGGTGAAATACCCTACCAACTCGCGACTATCTCTCAATGAAGGACATGCAGCAGCACATTCGCGGTCGTAAGCCTTTTCCCATCCGGGATCGAAGACGTCGGGGACATTGACTCCGGGTGATTTTATGGTGATCTTTTCCCCGAAATCCTCGGCGGTACGTTTCAGACGGCGGGATTCCACTATTTCCGTGAAGACCGGACCTTTGCCAAAGAACTCGGGTGCAGTCCACGCCCCGAATCCGTTGAGCCCGACCGATCGAACCAGCTCCGCCGCTTCATCGGCCAATCCCTCGATGTCGGTATCAAATCGCTCATTGAGTTCTTCATTATAGCGGCTCATCGGCCCCCAGATTTTCCCATTGGGTTTGAGCCCCCGATTTACCGACGTAACTCCTTTGTAGATAAACGGAGAATTCTCGGGATCGATCAGCCACCATCGTCCCCTTTCGGATTGAGCCACCCGAATGAAGCCTTCGGTGCCGCGGAGTGTACTTTTGTCGATCGTAATCGTATTCTTCCATGCATCAGGTTCACCCTGTGGTGATCCGGTCATAGTGCCTCGCTTTTCGGGTATCTTCAATCCGCCACATAACACCTACTAACTAACCAATGGCTCGGGCAAAAATAACTTCACGTTTTTCGCTTACTCTCAATTAACTAAAAATAAAAACGGGACGCATCCGCCGGAAGGCGCGTCCCGTTCACCCAGTGCAGGTGTAGTGCTGTCGTTCCTACACAATCATCAGTAGCAAGATACCCGCAAGTAGAATGCCGCCCTCCGTCCATACCGATAACCATGGAGAGGGGGCTTGTGTGATTATACCCGAACCCATGTTTGAAGTCAAGCCTGGGCATAAGGGTAAAAACAAGCACTATCCGCTAGCCCAGGTTTCGCAATCGACTCACGGCATTCTGCGTAAGCTGTTGCACGATCGATCCAAAGTTGAGCGGTATCTCACGGGTTTCCGGAAAAGATGCTTCCGGTATTTCCGCAAATTCCGGGTATAGTGGAAAGACCAAAAAGCGCGGATTGACCACCCGTGTTTATGCCTGTATTCCGCACTCCGGCGTACAGATACCCCGAGGGAGGCTTCTCTGAGCCTCCCTCGTCCTAAGCCCGGCGGAGGATCGGCTATATGAGAATGCCAACCACACGAAAATTAATCGAAAAAAGGGCTCGACCTGTGGTACTTTTCCTGTTTTTCTTTGCCTTGTGCAGTTTTTCCTCCCCAGCCGCGGGGCAGGTAAGCCTTTCGATCGTTCACCCGGTTGACGCCTCGGCACTTAATACTGAGAAGGAGCAATGGCACGGTGCTTTGGCCGAAGACCTGCTCTTTTTCCGACTGGGCGCCCTGGACATAGTTACATTTCCCTGCCCCGCGGTGTCGGGTTCCGATCTTGAGTCCATTCTGGATTCCTCCCGGGCACGCGGCGCGGACTACATTCTCCAGACCGGCTATGAAATCACTGAATCCAGCACCGCTCACTGGTATCTTGAACTGATTCCTACAGACTCGAAAAGTGACGCTCACACGCACGAAGTGACGTTTGGGGTGGACGAGCTTCCCACCGGGGTTGTGGAATGGACGCGATGGATAGCCCAACAGACCGGTATTGAGCAAGACGAACGCTTATCCCGTTTTTTCGAGCTTCCCTCCTTTGTTTATTCACCACGCGAGGCCCGTCTTCTGGGCGATCTGGCGTTTCGTCGACGATCAAAATCCGCGCGGGACGCGCTCTTGCTGATTCCGGAATACAATGCACGTGCGGACAGGGACGGACGAAACCTGTTGGTACAATTCGTTCTTGCGCGTATGCATTCCGAAGCCGGTCTGTATGAAAAGGCCGCGACATTCTATAAAGACCTTCTTGCGGTGATGCCGAACTACGCAGGTTTCTACAAAGAAATTTGTCGGTGTTATCGTCTCAGCGCCCGATATGCCGAAGCGCTCCGCTTTGCGGCCTCGGCGGAGGGTAAAGGGTTGGCATCGGAGTCTCTCCTTATCGAGGGCGGTCTGTCGCTCGAGGCCCTGGGTCGATGGAACAAGGCGCATCGGACATTCGGCAAAGTTCTGGAATTCAATCCTCACAGCCTCCCCGCTCTTCTGTTTTTCGCACGAAGAAGCAACGTTCAGGATCGTCACAAGGAAGCACTCGAGCATGCGGGAAAGGCGCTGAAGCGCCATGATTACAGCCATGAAGCCTGGCTTGAAAAGGGGCGTGCTCTTCTGGCGCTTGACCGAATCGACGAAGCGCGGGAAGCCCTTGAGAGTGCGGCGATACGCAATTCCGAGGACCCGGAAATTGACTATGTGAAGGCGCTTCTTTACGAGAAAAGGGGGGAATACGGCACGGCGGCACAATATCACGAACGAGTTCTTTCCGCCGATCCGAACGATTTCGCATCACACATGAACGTTGCCGCGGCTTATAATCGAGCCGGCAACGAAAAGAAGGCGGTGGAAGCGCTGGTTCGTGCCGAACGATTCTTCTCCGACAGCACCTTGCTCCAGAGAGAGATCGGCCTTCTGGCGTGGGAAATGGGAGACTCCGTTACCGCCCGTCGTCATCTGGAGCGTTTTGTCGATATCCGTGCCGACGATGTCGATGCGCTGGTGGTGCTGGGCAACATCTATCTGGGAGCCGGGGAACTTGACAAGGCTTTCGGTGCATTCAACCATGCGATGGCCGCCACCCGGGACAAAAACGAGTGCCGTATCGGGCTCGCACGCCTTTATTTACAGAAGGGTACCCCCGACGGAGCCTTGCCGCTGCTGAAGAAAGTGCTGGAAGAAAATGCGGGCCTTGTTTCAGCACGCCGAATGCTTGGAGATTGCTGGTGGGAGTTGCGCCTGTTTGATCGTGCACTGCCGTGCTACGAAACGGTGCGATCGGAAGGCGTCATCGATGAACAACTGCAGGAGCGCATTGCCGATCTTCATTTCAAAATGAGTCCCGCAAACACTTCGGCGGCCGAGTACAAACGCCTTCTGGACCTCAATCCGGCATCTTTCTCCGCGCTGTACCGCCTGGCCATACTCGACCTTCGCAGAGGGAATGTTGACGATGCAGAGGGTCGAATCGAAGAGGCCGGAAAGCTTGGACGGGCATCTCCGGGGGACCTGCTTGCACTGGGAATTGAATTCGAGAAAAACAATAAGCCGAGACGATCGATTGCGATGTACGAAGATTGCATTCAGCAGAAGCCGTTTGACGTCGACGCCCTGCTCCGACTGGCCCTGGTGCACGAACAACTGGGGAATCGTGCCCGTGCCGCCGGGGCTTACATGTCCCTTTTTGATATAGCGGGTGATAAACAAAAGGAATCTCTGGCCAAGGCGGGATTTCTCTATGAAGAGGCCGGTTTGCCCGAAGAAGCTCGGGGAGCCTTCGCGCTGTTTGTCGAACATGGATACGCCAATCCCGATGTACGGAGCAGGCTTGCCGCTCTGGAATATGAAAGAGACCTGTATGGTGCGGTGATCACTCTGCTCAGAAGTGTGGGAGAAGAGGCATTGACCAACCCTCGCCATTTCTACATACTCGGGGATTCGTACTACAAAACCGCCCAGTTCCGTCTGGCCGTGGCGCCACTGGAGCGCGCAATTGATTTGGGGTTCGATCAAGCCGATTTAATGGAAAAGCTTGCCGTCGCATACGAGAAGTCCTCAGACATAGAAAAAGCCCTGGCGGTGTACCAGGAGCTGACGAGCACCGGAAGTTCCGATAAACACTCGGACTGGGCGCACAAAATCGCTGAAATTCATGAACTGATGGGAAATCAGGGACCGGCCGTCGAACAGTATCATGAAAACATTCGGCAGTTTCCCGATGAGATCCGCAATTACGAGAGGTTATCGAGTTTGTACCTTAGGCGCGGCGAACCGGGGAATGCCCGCGATGTACTCGAGTCTTTTTCCTATTTCGCATCTTACCCCGATTCGCTACGCAGACGGCTGGCCGAGATCTGCCGTGATACCGACGATATCGATGCCGCAATCGGCTACTTTCAGGCATTCCTGAAAGATAACCCGGAGGACCGTAACGGGTGGTGCGATGTAGCTCGAATGGAATTTACACGCAGGAAATACACCGAAGCATCGGTCGCGGCACGCAAAGCGATCGATCTGCAACCCGACGACTATGAATTGCAGATTCTTCTGGGAAAGAGTCTTATACGCGACAACAAATCGGCTGAAGCGATGCCGATTTTAGAGACGGCCGCTGCACTGGACTCAACAATTGTGGAACCGCTCACCTATCTGGTCGCGGGCTATCGCGAGGCCGGGCAAAGCGATCGACTGGTCGATGCGCTACATCGGATGACTTCCTTCCATCCCGATTCCCAGGCATTGTTCGTGGAGCTTGGAGAGGCACAACTATCTCTTGGGCGTGTACCTCAGGCCATTGCCGCGCTCGAGCGAGCAATCGAAATCAACCCCGATGATGCCGCGGTACGACTCTGTCTTGCGGATAGTTACGGCACACGTGGGGAAAAGAACAAGCAATACGACCATCTGACCGCCGCACTGAGGCACACCCCCGACAATGCCGAGGTACATTATGCACTCGGCTCGATGTATGCCGACGAACACAGCCTGGACAAGGGAGAAATTCACCTCGGCCGGGCAATCGAGCTTACACCCGATCACGGACCTTCACTGTACCGGTATGCGGCACTGCTGCATGAAACGGGCAATCGCCTTGAACAGGCCCTGGAAACTGCACAAAGAGCGGTTGCCGTCGATGGATTCAATTCGAAGTACCTGGTGCTCTGTGCCCTTCTTACCTATCAGTCGGGTGAATCCGATTCAGCGCTCCGACTGGTCGAAAGGGCCCTTACCGTTGATTCGGTCAATATCGAGGCATTGGCTCTGGCGGGATTGATTTATCTGGTGAAAGGCGAATACGAAAAGGCGGAAGTACGGCTGAACCAGGCAATAACCCTCGACAGGACATGCGCAATCTGCTTTCGACACCTCGGGGATCTGTTTTTCGATCAGAGCAGATACGACCGTGCGGCAGCCTACTATAATCGTACCATCGAAATCGGTGGGTACGACACCCATGCCTTGTTGAAAGTGGGCCGATGCCACATGCGAACCGGAAACGACACCGAAGCCCGCGCAGCGCTCAGCCGGATACTCGAGTCGGAGCCCGCTCACGATGAGGCATTGTATCGTTTGTGCCATTCGCACGTGCGTACCGGTGAAGTCGACCTGGCACGGGAGTTTCTCAAACGAATGGACGGTGGAGAATCTACCGTATGGCGGCATCTGGCAAAAGCGGCTATTCAGGAGGCCGAAGGGAAAATCGACGATGCCATGATTTCCTATCATGTCGCTCTCAATCTTCGGCCCGATACTCCGGAAGCCTTTGCGGGCTGTGGACGAGTTGGTCTGGTCAAGAAGGAATTCGATGCGGCCGTGGTGTATTTCGGGAAGGCGCTCGCATCGGATCCCTACAATCCTCATTTGCTGCTCGATATGGGACGAGCCTACGAAGGTATCGGTGATCCGGATGCCGCGAATGAGATTTACGCCGAAGTCTCGGACAAATACCCACTGGTTGCCGAAACGTACTGCCTGATAGCCCAATTGCGCAGCCGTGAAAATGCACACAAGAGTGCCATAGAAATCATTCGGGAAGGGCTTTCGCACAACGCACTGAGTCCCCGTCTGCATATGGCTCTGGCGCACGAATATGTCTTGACCGGAAAGTACCATGAGGCAATTGCGGCGTACGGAGAAGCGGTCAGGCGCGGTGGGCGACATTACCGCGAAGCCTACCTTCACATTTCGAATATTTACGATGAACACCTGGACGACAAGGTGTCGGCAAAGAAGTATTTCAAGAAGTACCTTCGCCTGGGCGGAACGGAGTCTTCGGCGCGGGGGCAAGTCGCGGAACTCCATTGACCAATTAGCCCAGACCGACCAAACGCCCTCCCTGATACACAACGAATGCCGCCAGCCACGCCAGAAGGATCTGGTAGGAGACGGAGAACACCGACCATTTCCAGCTCTTGACCTCTCGGACAACCGTCACGACCGCAACGATACACGGCGTATACAATAGCACGAACAGCATAAACCCAAAGGCGGTTAGCGGGGTAAAAAACTGCGCAAGACGTTCCTGTAGTTCTTCACTTTCCGCACCTTCTTCGGGATCCACCGCATACAGTACTCCCATCGTTCCCACCACGAGTTCCTTTGCCACGAAACCGGTGATCAGAGCCAGGGTTGCCCGCCAATCAAATCCGAGTGGATCGGTAAGCGGAGAGAGAAATTTGCCCAGCCTGCCGATATACGAGCGCCCCATGATTTCGGCACCCATTTCATTGCGCAGATCCCGCACCGCGTCGGAGCGGCGTTCCAGGGACAGAGAAGGGTTTTCTTGTACATTCTCAATTCGTTGTTCGTATTCGCGGACCACTTCGGGAGACTTGGGGTATGAGCCGAGAAACCAGAGAATGATCGAGAACACCAGCACCACTCCCCCCATTTTCTTGAGATAGTGCTCGGCCCGATGCCACATATGTATAGTGACACTTCGAAGAGTCGGGACTCGGTAGGGGGGAAGCTCCATCACGAAGGGATGGTCCTCTCCTTTGAAAAGTGTCTTCTTGAACAGGATACCCATGAGAAAGAAAGCTGTTGTTCCGAGCACAAACTGAAACAGAAACACAATATTCCCCG
Source organism: uncultured Fibrobacterota bacterium (assembly GCA_964346405.1). GTDB lineage: Bacteria > Fibrobacterota > Chitinivibrionia > Chitinivibrionales > CAYFVL01 > CAYFVL01. The sequence goes on along the minus strand of CAYFVL010000093.1, from coordinate 3,366 downwards.
CGTTATTCGGGAACAGTGCGCCTGCCAACAGGATATAAACCGGCAGGCGTGCCGAACAACTGATTAGCGGAGCCAGGAGAATTGTCTTGATGCGATCGCGTTCGGATTCCAGCGTTCGAGCCGCCATAATGGCAGGCACGTTGCATCCGAGCCCAATCAGAACCGGTATGAAACTTTTCCCATGCAAACCGGCCCTATGCATGATTCGATCCATTATGAACGCAGCCCTGGCCAGGTATCCGGTGTCTTCCATTATTGATATGCCAAAAAAAAGTATAAGGATATTCGGGAGAAAGACGGCTACGCCTCCGACCCCGCCGATTATCCCTTCGGTAATGAGATCCTGAACCGGTCCCGTCGGCAGTACGGCCCGGGCCGTATCACCCATAAACGCAAAAAACGACTCTATCCAGTTCATCGGGTATTGTCCCAGAACGAACGTTGCCTGAAACAGAAGCCACATGAAAAGCAGAAAGATCGGATAAGCCAGAACGGGATGCGTCAGAAAAGAATCTATCCGGTCGGACAACTCGACACGATCCGTCACCTTCTGTTTCACCGACTCCCGCAATGCACCCGCAATAAATCCAAATCTCGATTCGGCGATAAGGCTTTCGGGATCGATACCCAACCGTTCCTCTATTCGGAGTGACGCTTCATCTCGCTGCTTCAACGCTGCCGTGCCATCCGGAACGGACCGTACCAGCTCCTCTACCTGTTCATCCTTCTCAAACAGTTTCATCGCCGTCCACCCCGGCGCGTATTGCGTCACGTTGCGGACGCCTGTGTGGTCACGAAGGGCCGCAATTTCGCTGTTGAGATCGTCGGGGGTGTGGGCCAATGGACGATGATACCGGGAACCATTCTTTTTTGCCGTTTCCACCGCAGTTGACAGAAGCGATCCGATTCCCGTGGCATTTTTCGCGACGGTAGGTACAATGGGCACGTCGAGAAGTCTCTGAAGACGTGTACGATCGATCGACAGGTTTTTGGATTTGACCTCATCCCACATATTGAAGGCAAGCACCGGACGAATACCCAGTTCCATCAACTGGACTGTGAGATAGAGATTACGTTCAAGATTGGTAGAATCCAGCACATTGATGACGGCGTCGGGCTTGTTCTCAACAATAAAATCCCGCGCAACCTTTTCTTCGATGGAGTACGCACTCAGAGAATAGGTCCCGGGAAGATCGACTATCGTGATTTTCTCTTCCTGATATGAAGCGACTCCTTCCTTCAGTTCCACCGTGACCCCACCCCAGTTACCGACATGCTGCCTGGCCCCGGTCAGGATATTGAATATCGAGGTCTTTCCCGAGTTTGGATTTCCAACCAATGCTATTACCATCTATTCTTTTTCGACTTCCACGTTAGCAGCCTCTTCGACCCGCAGGCTGACATGAAACCCTTTGATTACGATTTCCATGGGATCACGAAGCGGTGCATACTTTACTATTACGAGCGGGACGCCGCGCATGAACCCCATTTCCATCAACCGTTTCCGAAAAGCTCCCCCGCCCTGCAGGGCCGTGATATGGACCCGGTCGCCCTGTTTGCAATCTTTGAGTTTCATAAGTTCTGTTCTATTCGTACAATAACCCGTTTGCTTTGACCTCGTCCCAACGCGATTCTGCGCCCGGCAACATTTACGACTAACGTTCCCAATCCCTTTGTAATGACACTTCCGCGGGTACCTGGATAGATCCCCAACTCCTCGATTCTTCGACGACCGCCCAATCCCGGTCCTCCGGTGGATTGGATGTCCTCGACCCGAAAAGTGATTCCCGGCTCCACCCCGGAAAGAGGGAGAGCTGTTTTAGCACTTGCCCCGAAACAGTCGGAGCAAAGCCCGTGTATCTGCATTTTGTGATACAACGCATGAAACCCGGAGCGCCCCGCCAATTCGTTCTGAAGTTTCTCCATTTCCTCGGAATGAAATTCGGTTATTTTCCCGCATTTGGTGCACAAAAGGTGGTCATGATGCTCATCGAGGTGGAGATGCTCGAAAACGATCCGGCCCCGCCCGAAATCCTTTTTCGCGGCAAATCCATAATCAACCAGAAGATGCATAGTCTCTTCGATCTCCAAGGGTGAAATATCGATCTTCTTGCGATACGCATATGCCACCATGTCCTGTACCGTGACGTGCTGATCGGTACAGAAGAAATGACGGATAATCGACTCCACCGGACCCTCGGTCTCGATCCCGTTAAGCTCCAGAAGATCCAGACATTCGGAGAGAATTCTTCTATGTCTCACTCGTTTCATGACAGTCCTTACATAATCCGGAGATCTGGACGGTGTGCCGAAGCATTCGGAAGCCGTGGGTTTGCGCCACCTCATGAATTCGCTGCTCCAGAGTACCGTCCTGAAATTCAATTACTTTGCCGCAAGATTCGCAGATGAGGTGCTCGTGGTGAGCCGTATCGCCGATGAATTCATATGAAGCATGCTGATGATTGAGATCGACCTTTCGTACCAATCCTGTGTCCTCGAGATGTCCAATCGTACGGTAGACCGTGGCCCTGCCTGCCTTTATGTCTTTTTTCCGAATCCGGGAGACCAGTTCTTCTACATCGAAATGCTTTCCACTCAGAAGGATCTCTCTGAGCACCGCCCGACGTTGCGAGGTGCAGGAGAGGCCTTTTTTTCTCAGATAGTACTCGAACTCTCTGACATATCCGGAATTCGTGAGGCGATCGGACATCGTATTCCTCGTGAAAAGAATTGAGACGCAATCTCAATAATACCTTCCGACCATATCCCCAGGCAACAGGACGGCAGATGCGGTACAATTTTGAGTCATTCGGGGAACGATATATTTTTGTAGAATGAGCGAATTCTGGTCCTGAGTAGCAGGGCAAGCGCCGGCCCGACCCCGCCTGGTCGATTGCCTGAACTTATCGGTTCTCTCACGGTGAATTGTGCAAATCCATGGCCATCAAGGCATTCAGCCGCGTTCCTGGCCCAAGTTTCGCAGTCGAGAGACGCCGTACCGCGCTGCACTGTGCGGTGTCGAAGTGAGCGGATCGATGTGTTGAGTCGAAATGTCGAGGGCGATGTCCCGAGCGGAGCGTTGTATTGCGTTGCACTGAGCGGTGTCGAAGTGAGCGTAGTCGAAATGCCGAGGGATAGAGCATTAACTCAGGTTTCGCAGTCGAGAGTGAGCATTATGCGTTAGATGTTGTGCGAGATTGCCTTACGAAAAGCGCAGGGGTATCCGCTGAGATACCTTGAGCATTTTTCTACAACGAATCGCGCGCCGGCTTACGCAGAATGCCGCGAGTCGATTGCGAAACCTGGGTTAAACGTAAGATGTTGTGCGAGATTGACTTAGAAAAAGCGCAGGGGTATCCGGGGAGA
>CAYFVL010000092.1:0-19640 GCA_964346405.1 uncultured Fibrobacterota bacterium | reverse complement strand
AGTTTCGCAGCCGAGAACCGCCGTGCCGAGCGGAGTCGAGGCGATGCCCCGAGCGGAGCCGAGGGGTAGAGCAGTATGCGTAAGATGTTGTGCGAGATTGACTTAGAAAAAGCGCAGGGGTATCCGGGGAGATACCTTGAGCATTTTTCTACAACGAATCGCGCACCGGCTTACGCAGAATGCCGTGAGTTGGTTGCGAAACTTGGGTTAGAGGGTTTTGATTCAAAATCGACATTGAGTACTGTCGTATAATAAGGATAATATAAAAACTTTGGAAACAAAAGTGTAACAAAGGTGGTATGGAAAGCCGGAAATTAGTATAATGATTCTAGTCCAAGTTTTGCAGTCGAGGGCGAGCAGAATGCCGTGAGTTGATTGCGAAACCTGGGCCAGGTAATACCACTTTCCACTTGTGACTGCAAAGAGGGGCGTATGAGCTGGGCGAAAATTCTTGGAAATGTTGTACATCGATCCATAACCGGGTCGGTTCCGGTGATCCTTGCCCTGGTGTCGACATCGTTTTCGGATGTACTGGTGAATCAGTGCGGGTACGATATTGAGGAGTCGAAGCGATTCACGGTGCCGGGAGCGACCGAAACGACGGAATTCAAAATCCGGCGCAGTTCGGATGATCAGGTCGTTTACACCGGCAGCTTTTCGAACGGAAAAGGTGATTTCAGCGATTTTAAGCCGGAAAGTGCTGAGGAGTATTACATTGAGGTATCCGACTATGGTCAGTCCTATCCCTTTTACGTGACTCCCTACTTTTTCCATACCACCACGGCCCGACGGTCATACCAGTTTTTTATGGATGCGCGCCTTGGGGTAGAGGGATATACGACGACTAAAGACGGGGGGCCTAGCCGAGATGCGGGGGCGTATAACCGGGAAACGCTGTTCGAAGCACTCCTGTATGCCTCAAATCCCTCTCTGTTTGATCAGTGGGACCATGAGCCAAACCCGGACCACTCGGAGTTCAACGAGAACGGTATTCCCGACTTAATCGATATTCTCCTGTGGCATGCCGATTTTTGCTACAAATTCAGAGAATCACCGCCTCCGGGGCAATCCAAGTGGGATTACGAACATGCCGTGGAACAGTTGGTTGCGGCTTGTGCGGCATATCACTGGTTTCTCAAAGACAAAGGGTGGATGGATGAAGAGACGTACCGGAAATATCTGGATTGGGTTCTTCTGAAATGGTCGGAGTACAAGTTCGATGTTCCGGATGTGAGTTTCGACGGAATGTGGAGAAAGCCTCCGGGATACAGAATAATGCCGAATGTCCTGATGCGGGAGATTGCCGACTACGAGTCCGATATGAATGGCGCTCCCTATATTGATAATGCGAAGATAATGCTCGAAGAGCTTCTTGACAACATAAACAATGTGGATGATACAGTTTGCGTATACTGCAATATGGATATTCCGTTCATGTCGATATTGTATACCTATCTAGCTTTCCCCGATCACATGCCGGATAACACCCTTACACGGATTGGGGAATACGCCGCCAGGGAAAGCAGTCTGGCGGACAATATGTGGGACTGGCGGAAACGTGGAGAGGGAACGTGGGTGGTTCGGTCACACACCGGCGATATTGCCGCATACCCGACGTGCCTGACCACCGCCGATAAGATACTGGGCAACAGCAATCTCCGCCCGCTTTCCTTCTCGAATATCGACATGATCTGCGGGAGAAATTCATGTGGGCTCCATTTTTCACATCGGGCCACCGAGAGTGGAGCCGATTTACTGGGGGCGGATACAGACTGGCCGTGCACCTACGGGGGTTCCGGGCAGTTGAAGAACACTCGTGGCTGTATGAATGGTGCGCCCTGGAATGATGCATTTCCATATTCTCCGGAAGTGTGTCCCGACTATAATGGATGGCGAAAATGCGAAGGTTGGGCCGTATATCAACGCGGATTGCTCTCAACACTCGGGGTTCTGTTGCTCGACCGGCAATCGGTATGGATATCATCTGATGGGGATACTTCAAGCACGGAACCGGCAATGCCCGGCCAGGACCTGCACATCACTCTGAGAGCGGCACTGAATGATGATTTCACCGCAATCGATTCGGGACAGGTTACCATTGTCGGGACCTGGGACGGCGCCTGGGACTCAGAAACGGTTACCGTCGTCGAAACCGGCCCGAACACCGCCCTTTTTCAGGGAGTTATACCTACTGCCTTTTCAGAAATATCAGTCGCGCAGAATGGAGTTCTGGAGGTCTCGGAGAATGAAATGATCAATTGCTCATACGGCTATTCGATCTATCGCATAGAGGATGAGATTGCTTTTGGAGAACCTGTCGGGGTAGATCGCCAATCAGCCTCACTGAGCAGCGCATTGAAGATTACTCACTTTGTGACCGATGGTCGCCCGGCCGTTGTTGTCCGGGGCAACGGGCCGATAGAGGCCAAATTGACACTTCTCAACACGGCTGGAAGAATTGTAAGCCAGACACGGGAAAAAGCCGACGGCACTTGCATATTGCGGGCCGAAAACACTGGAAAGGCACAGGGGGTATACCCCTATGTGCTTGAGGTACGCGGTGGGAAATCGAATCTCCGGCACTATGGTAAGCTTTACCTGGGTTCGGACGGAATGTAGATGCAAGAAGAAATGAGAGGTGGTAAGCAGCAGTGCTTCTCCGAATCCTGACAAGGGAAAACGCAAATTGCGTGCTCGAACGGAGAAGTCCTGCCGCTCTATCTTCGGAAATATTGCTAATTACCTGAGTTGAGCGATCCTGAGCGAGGAAGGCGCGCACTACGCAAAAACTGTAATTCAGAATGGGGCAAAGCCCCATTCTCCCCACGACGTTCAGCTACTTGACCCGACTTCGACAATGGACTCACGATCCCGCCTGGCGGGACCGTGAGCCGGCGCGCGATTCATTGTAGAAAAAATACTCAAAGTATCTCCCCGAATACCCCTGCGCTATTTCTAAGTCAATTTCGCACAAGATCTTACGCATTATGCACTCACCCTCGGCTCCGCTCGGGGCATCGCCCCTCGGCATTTTGGCTTCGCTCACTTCGACACCGCTCACTTCGACACCGCTCATTTCGACACCGCTCAGTGCAGCGCAATACAGCGCTCCGCTCGGTACGGTGTTTCTCGACTGCCGAAGTCGGGTCAAGTGAAAAACATCTGAATTATAGTGTCGAGAAACTGCTGGTCCTACTGTTTGTCATCGGACAAGAAGTACCGTTTTCACAAAGTTGATTCCCTTCTTTGGAGTAACAACCAGTGTGTAGTGTCCAGCGGGAATCTCGGAAAATCGAAGCTTGTATATACCAGTTCCGGTTCCTCGCATCCGGCGAATCCTTCGTCCTCCGACATCGTACAGGGAAATGGTATACGAGTTGTCGTCTCCAGCCCGCAGCGAAATGTTCTCGCCAAGAATGGTAACTTTCAATTCCGACTTTGGAACGATTACGCCGCTCACGCGTGCCATTCGGCCGTCCTTTATTGCGACTTCGACATCAGGCGGAATCAGGCCATGCGGATTCGCAATGCTGTCCGATGGGGATTGAGCATTGAGAACGATCGGATAATCGGATGATGCATTCAGCACGACGTCTCCATCTACCAGGGATATCAACCCGTTGATCCCCGTATTACGTGAAGTTTCCGATCGTTTCCATTCGATGAGTTCACTTTCATTGTTTGGAATACCGCTCTTGAATCGTACATGCCAGTTCACATTCCCTGATTCCGCGTTAACGGAATAAAAATGCAATCCGCCGTCGATATCCTGGTGACGTCCTGCGCAAAAATAAAGGGTGCCGTTATCGAGAACGACGTTGAACACCGGCCACGCGGACTCAATTTGCCCGAAAGCAGTCATACGTAAATCGTCCACCGCAGCCAGAACTCTCCACACAAGGGATCCGTCTGAAAGGGAAATCGCATACACATACCCGTCGTGCGAGCCAAAATACAGCCGCGCTTCATCGGTCTGAAGTTCTCCCCGTGATCCGATCCTTCCTCCGGCGACGAAATTCCAGACCACTTCACCGTTTCTGGTCCCGGTTATGCGGTGCTCATTAACGTATGCCGTGATCAGAAGATCTCCGATTTGCTTCTCTGAAGTCTGTTTGCTGTACCCCCACACCTCAATTGATCCAGTGCCTCGATTGCCTTTTCGAGGGCCCGAGACGCACATCACGCTTCTTTCCCCCGGTGTCTTCCAATCTCCGGCAACCGTCGCTTTCGCCGCAACGGTTTGTGTGGGTAGAGCCGAAGATAGCGTCCCTGGGTATTCCGTCGATCTACGTTTCGCGTCGGGAACTTCCGAGGAAGGCCCTCGGCTGTACAATGCCGTTGCCCCGGGAAGGAGTGCCGCGCAATTACAAGTGCCTTGGTTACTGTAAATCGTTCCATATGCCGGAGTCAAATGCGCGTAACAGGCGTGACCGAGGAGCCGTGTCTGATAGAATTCCGGCAACGCTTTGGCCGGTGCCTCAGCAAAATCCGCAAGTCCCTCCCATGGAACAAACGCTTTATTCAAAAGCAGATATTTGGTGGTTGCCGTTCCATTGTGACAGTTGAGATAGGCGTTAACCGTTCTTGTATTATCGCCACTATACCCAAAACCCTCATTGTAAAGAATCGATCCATTGCTTAGGTCGTACGTACGACATGATCCGAGTTGAGATGAATACAATCTGTCCTTCATGATGAAGAAATCTCGTTCGGGAGTTTTACCCAGTTGCATTTTGATGTCGTCACGAACCGCCCACTTCCGCAGGCCGGTTGCCGCATCCAACAATACAACGATCATGTCACTGGTTTTATACACGGTTTCACTTGTCGGAAGATTATGAAAACCAAGTGGAAGCAGACCGTTTTTGTAGCCGGTCAGATCGGGAATAAACAATCGCGCATCCGAACCCAGATTCATGTCCTCCCAAAGAGTATTGCCGGTTACAGTCCACTCCAGGGCTCCATTTTCCAGATTATGGGCTGTCAGGGAATGGAAGGGTGTACGAGGGAACTCTCGTACATCGCTTCGACACGGATCGGCCAGTTGGAGTACAATCAGGCGACCGTCGGCCGCCAATGCACTCTTTATGACTCCGCCGTCGTCGGCTTTAACCGTATACAGCAACTCGCCGTCGGATTCTCGCCGAACCCAGGCGGTCTTCCCATAAGTGTAGATAAGTTTTCCTTGCGTGACACCTAATGTTGTGCCCCAGAACCGCCATTTCATTGAGCGGCCACCATCTTTGCACCTCGTGATTTCATCCATGTCACCCACCGGAAATCGCATACGAGACTCGCCGGTGCGAATATTCCAGGCCTCCAGCCAAAGAGAGTCCGATCCCGACTCTCCCTGTTCGGGGCGTGTGAAAATGAAGAGATCCTCACTACCCACCACCGCATACTCAAATGCCCGCTCAATCCTGCCGATAGGTTTTGTCCAGAGCGTGACTCCGCTGAATGCGTCCTTTGCCATCATTCTGATTGAAAGCCGATCGACCTCTTCGGGGTATTTCATGATTCCACCGTCACCGGTACGCATAAAAGCAACACCACCGCCGACTCGAGTCGCGGCATATCCGTCCGGAGAGACCGGTTGGCCGGTCCAGCGAAGTGCATTCGGGGGATTGCACAGCTCATCGTGAGACTGGTTCGAGCGTGCGGCATCATACAGCCAATGTGTGTATTCGTCCGTTTCCGGCGGGGTCGTTTTCTTCTCTACTTTCCAGGAGCCGTTTTTTTTGACGTAAGCTGCGCCCTCAAACCCCAAAACCCGGAATATCTCGGACATCGAGGGGGCTTGGGGACCAAGTGCGTCTAAATCGGCTATTAGAACATTGACAAGGTTTTCGTACAGCGGAAGCGGTTGATAGGTGTCGATGCGATCTATTGATGCAGCTCCGTAGAGTTTTTTATCAAATAGGTTCAAACGTGCAGCGGTGCAATTCTCGAAACTCGTAGTGAACCCCTGAACCAGCAATTTGCCCTCGGAAACCAAATCCTGCTCGAGCGTACCGTCGGTACTCCCCAGAACCACGGCAAGTCCGGATGTAATGCCGGTCGCTCCACGCACATCCGAGGCCTCAGGCAGTGAAGCGGATGTATTCGTCGCCGCCCAGAATAGTAATGTAGCCGCCGCAATGAAAATACTTTTCACTTTTTGATCCTTTCAGAGTCATTTTATAGCTATATTCATAATATATTATTAAATTAGCTCTGGGTATCTTCGCAAATGGTTTCATGTAGTGCCATAGTGTTGATATAATCGCCAAATCAAGCAAAATGGGCCGTTCGCGGTATCTCTGACCCCAGTTTCGCAGTCGAGAGCGAGCAACAGCTTACGCAGAATGCCGTGAGTTGATTGCGAAACTTGGGTTAGTGGAGTGGTCCGGAGTCAGGCTCCACGGTCATTGTCCGAGTTAGCGGAATCTGTTCATCAATAGCTCCAAGCCAAATTCTTCTACAGGCATGTTCGTAACTTTATCTGGTGCCGGTCCGCAAATTCAGCACTTCGAAAAAATCGGTTTTCGTCTCGCATGGCTGGACGAAGCAAATGCGAGAATTGGGCGTTTTTCAGACGGACTCCACTAAAATGGTCGTCTCCTGACCCGATTTTTCCGTTTCCAGGTTCAAGCACGAACTGCTTATGCATAATTTCCGCACCGGCATGTAATAACAAGATACCGAATAGAGTATTATTTTTGAGTGAGACCCCAGTCTGTCGAAAGGGGCACCGAAAACTCCGGGGTTGGCGATGACCAGGCGCTTGATATAACTATTTGGAATCGAAACAGATGAGTGAACAGAATACAGTCAACAGTGTGATCGACCGCCTGCGAGTTTTGGTTGAGGTTGGCCGGACAGATCGTCTGCCGCCGCTTTCGGTTTTGTCGCAGCTTCTCAATGTGCCGGAACGGCTTCTTCTTCGGGCCGCAAGGAAAATGCGTGATCAGGGAGAACTCAAATTTGGCAGGGGTACGGGCATTCAAGTTATCGGAAATGAGGTTTCGGATTGCCCCGAAAAGGTTGGCCGATCTTCCCCAAGGCGTCTCTATCTACATGTGAAAAACGGGATCCTCAGTGGTAAGTATCGGTCGGGTGACCGGTTGCCCAAACGTGATCACTTTGTAGTTGAGCATCATGTTTCATCGCATACCGTCGCCGAGGCGTTGAAAAAACTTGCCGATGAGCAGTTTGTTCACCGGAAAGGTAAGTCATGGATCGTCGGTAAGGCTCCAGAGGTGCGGAAAATGCCGCAACGTAATTCGCCAATCATTTTGGTGATCCAGAACAAATCGGATACCTGGAGAAGTCTTCGAAATGAGCGGACGGGTAAGTTTGTGGAACGGTTTGCTTCGGAAGCGCAGCGATTCGGTTTTCGACTGCAGTCCTTCTTTCTTACCGAAGACAATCCCGGTAATATGCAGCCTTTCGGGTCCCTGCGAAATCTTGTCGCCTTTTCTGGTGAATTGGACCACTTGTACTTTGGTTCTATTGTGATTGGGGAGCCTGATAACTATAAGAATTTCGGTGAACTCATCCGCGGAATGGTTTCATTGCGCAGGCCCGTGGTATGGTTTGACAAATCTTCTCGTACACCGGTTCCTTCGGATTTGTCTCCATACTACTATCATTTCCATTTCTCGGAAAGGGACATAGCCTCGTCGGCAATTAAACATTTGGTGAAACATGGGCATTCCCACTTGTGCTACATGAATACCAGCAATGCCGAATGGGCTGTGCGGCGAGGGGTATATCTGTCTGAAGAGGCAAATCGTCACCCTGACACCCAATTTGTCAATGTGAGTGATCTCTACGCAAACTTGATTTCGAACGGATATGAGGGCGTGCGGACTTTACTTAGTGAGAGGCTGCGGAGCCCTTCCCGGTGCTTACACAAGGCCGCGGTATTTATCGCCGATGAATACGGGCATGACTTGGGCATGAAAGGTCCTTTTTCCGAAGCCGCCATTAATGACGTGGCGCGATTCTTTCTGGATGAACCTACAATGGACGAATCCAGAATCGGGAAACTGCGAAATGCCCGTGAATTGCTTACCGCTTTTTTCGACGAGAGTATCACCGCATTGATCTTTCCTCGAGATCGAGCCGCACGAGGCTATTGCAGAGCAATAGGATTTATGTCAATACGGGCGCCGCAGGAAATATCGCTGATGTCTTTTGACAATTATGACGATCAGATTCTCTTTCCCTCCGACACAGTCGATATCGGCGCCGACCAACTGGGATATCAGGCATTCCATGCCATATCCGGTATCGCGCCGATTAGGAGAAACTACAAGGATGGGAGTGTTTCCGCGGTTCCCGAAGTAGTTGACCGCGGCTCGGTTGCGGATCTGGATACCTGAGATCCACAGGCACAGATCCCGATTCTTTTGACCCGATTTTCGACAATCGACTCACGGAATTCCGCGTAAGCCGGAGCGCGACTCGTTGTAGAAAAATGCTCAAGGTATCACCCCGCATACCCTTGCGCATTTTCTAAGTAATCTCGGACAACATCTTGCGCATAATGCTCTAATTAGTATTTTTACACCCATGAATGAGCTACCAATCTATGAAATAGAATACGAGATCCTGAATGCCCTGAAAAACCGAAACCGGGTGATTATTGAAGCACCTACCGGTTCTGGAAAAACCACCCAGGTTCCTCAGATGCTACTGAAGTCGTCGGTATGTGAAGGGACGATTCTTTGTCTTCAGCCCAGGAGACTGGCCGCGCGCATGCTTGCAGCCCGTGTCGCCCGGGAAACGGGCACTCGTACCGGAGAACTGATCGGCTATCAGGTTCGCTTCGACACCAAGAGTAGTGCTGAAACACGAGTGCTGTATATCACGGAGGGCATCCTGCTTCGACGGTTGCTTTCCGATCCGACTCTTGATGGAGTGGGCGCCGTCATTTTCGATGAGTTCCACGAAAGGAGCATTCACACCGATGTTGGGTTGGCGCGAATTCGGCGGCTGCAGGAAGAGTTTCGCCCGGATCTCAAACTACTCGTCATGTCGGCTACACTGAACACAGCTCCGGTCGCCGAGTATCTTCGTGATGCACCGGCTGTAAGAAGTGCGGGAAGAGCGTTTCCGGTAACGATCGAGTACCTCGACCGGATGCCGAACCCGGAAAAACCGGTTTGGTCCGTTACCGTTGGCGCTTTGGAGAACTACTGGCCGATGCACGATGGCGGAGACGTGTTGGTATTCATGCCGGGAGCTTATGAGATTTCCAGGACCGTGTCCGCAATTCGGGAATCGCCGGTCATCAAGAACTGTGATGTCGTTGCGCTGCATGGAGAGCTGTCTCCCGAGGCTCAGGATGCGGCGGTTGGTGAACACTTTCGCACTCGAATAGTTGTTGCAACGAATATCGCCGAGACTTCATTGACAATTGAGGGTGTGACTCTGGTAGTGGACAGCGGACTCGCGCGAATCGCGAAACATGACCCGCACCGTGATATCAATGCTCTGTATATAGAACGAATCAGCAAAGCCTCCGCCGACCAACGTGCCGGAAGAGCCGGTCGTGTACGTGCCGGGCGCTGTATCCGGCTTTGGACCCAACGGGATCATGACACCCGTGCCGATACATCGGTTCCGGAGATCCGTCGAATCGACCTGACCGAAACACTTCTGGCCCTTCACGCGGGAGGGCTCAAAAACCCCGATGAGTTTCCCTGGTTCGAGCCGCCCGATGCCAAACAGCTCGAGCGAGCGGAAACACTACTCTTGGATCTTGGAGCAATAGATCCTGAAACCGGTGAAATCACCGAGACCGGGCGTTCACTTGTATCCTTCCCGGTCCATCCTCGTTACGGTCGTATGCTCCTTGCGGGAAACAGCTACGAATGCGTTCCGACCGCGGCAATAATCGCCGCACTCACGCAGGAACGATCGATTCTTCTGAGTCGTTTACCCGAGCACGTACTCCAGCGGCGAAATCGTGCCTTTGCGCCGTCTCCCGACTCCGACCTCATTCAGTATATAGGTGCATTTGCCTACATACGTTCACACGGCTTTTCAGTGGACCATGCGCGTGAAGTGGGCGTCCATGCCGGTGCCGCGCGTACGGTCGAAAAAACGGCCCGTCGTTTCCTCGATATTGCCGAGAAGAACGGCCTGGACATTGTAAGAGATTTTCCCACCGTCGAAACGGTCGCAAAGTGCATACTTGAGGGTTTTTCCGATCGCCTTGCGGTCCGCCCTTCATTCGGTTCACTTCGCTGTGAGCTGGTGCATGGTCGCAGCGGAGAGTTAAGCAGGGAAACTTCGGTCAAGAAGAGCGGTTTACTCGTCGCATGCGACATAACGGAAATAGAAGGACGTCGAAACGAGTTCAAGACTCGGCTTTCAACAATCACCGCCGTACGCGAAGAATGGCTGCAAGAGCTTTTTCCTCGGGATTTTCACGAGCATTCGGAGCCGATGCTGGATTCAGCAACGAAACGTGTGCAAATACAGACTCGACGTGTTTTTCGCGACCTGGTTTTGGAAAGCTCGATGTCTTCGGATGTCTCCGATGAAGTGGCTGCCGACGTTCTTGCCCGTGCCGTCCTTGACGAACGGCTGAATCTGCCTTCCTGGAATCATGCGGTGCAACAGTTGGTCGCGCGAATTAACTGCGCATCGGAGTGGTGTCCGGAATGGGAATTCCCACCATTCGACAACGATGCTGAATACGCGGTATTGCAGCAGGTCTGTCTTGGCGCAAAAAGCCGGAAAGACCTTAAGAATCGAGATGTCCTCCAACAGGTGACGGCGTGGTTGTCACAGCAACAGCAGGCTTGTCTTGATAAGCATCTGCCCGAGCGGTTGGAGTTAAAAAACGGAACCCGGGTCAAAATAACGTATACGACCGGTGAACCACCTGTGGCATCGGTGCAGATTCAACGATTGTACGATGTCGCCCAAACCCCGACGATCGCCTGTGGACGGGTAAAGGTTCTTCTTCATATTCTGGCACCGAATCAGCGTCCGGTGCAGGTAACCGACGATCTTTCGAGATTCTGGGACGAGCATTATCCCGAGATCAAGAAACAGTTGAAAGGCCGCTACCCAAAGCATGAGTGGCGATAATCGCTTTCGGGGACCGGGCGGGACCAGAATGCAATGACCCCGTTCTACAAACGGGGTCATTAACTAATCTGTTGAAATTCAGGCGTACCGAGGCGATCTGCTGAAACCTCGTTGTCTCCCGAACTGGGGCGACTTCTGCCTTGTCGGAGCTGGGGTGCTGTACTGCTGAGGCTCGGCATCTTCAAAGCCTGGATAGCACTCCATAGAAACTCGCTTACGGATAAGGCGCTCGATTTTTCGGATATGCTTCCGTTCATCCTGCGAGACAAATGTCAAAGCGATTCCCGCGGCCGCGCCTCTACCTGTTCTGCCGATTCGGTGTACGTAGTCCTCGGCAAAAGCCGGTGTGTCGAAATTCACTACATGAGATATTCCGTCAACATCGATTCCACGCGCCGCTATATCCGTTGCGACAAGCACTCGATAGTGCCCGTTTTTGAATCCATCAAGAGCCCTCCGTCGCTGTCCCTGACTTCGATCAGCATGCAGAGCAGCCGATTTTATTCCTTTGCGGTCGAGCCATCCGGCAACCTTGTCGGCGCCATGTTTTGTCCGGGAGAATACCAGCATATTCCTGATGCTTTCGCCTTTCAGAATATGGGCAAGCAGATTTGACTTACTTCGCTGTGAGATGGAATAAAACTTCTGCTCCACATTCCGAGCGGGAGAACACGGCGCACCAATCTGGATAGTATGTGGGCGATCCTGGATTTCACCCACCAACTCCCTGATCTGCCTCGACATGGTGGCCGAGAAAAGGAGTGTCTGACGCTTTGTGGGCATCTGCCCGATAATTTTGCGGACATCACGAATGAAACCCATGTCGTACATTCTGTCGGCTTCGTCGAGTACAAGGATTTCCACCTGCGAGAGGTTGATCGTCCGACGGTCAATATGGTCGATAAGTCGGCCCGGTGTGGCTGCGACTATTTCCGTTCCACGTCTGAGCTTTCGGATCTGATCTCGAATATCCACACCACCGTATATGGAAATCCCACGCGAACGGGTGCGGGAACCATACAAATAGATGGATTCGGCAATTTGCTGAGTCAATTCTCGGGTTGGGGCAAGAATCAGCGCGCGCGGGAGGCCGGGCATCCTGTATTCGGTTCGGCTTTCCTCCAGACGGTGAAGGATCGGGAGAACAAACGCCGCGGTTTTTCCGGTGCCTGTCGGCGCACAGCCCAGGATATCCGTTCCTTGTAAGGCAACGGGTATCGCTTTTTGCTGTATTTCGGTTGGTGTAGTGTGACCGGCGGCCTGAATACCTTGCATAACGGAATCGGTAAGCCCGAATTCAGTAAACCCCATGGGTGTACCCTTTCAATGTTTTTTTTTATCTGTAAAACAGCATTCGCATTGGCCGAATGTCCCACGAGGATCGTCCCACAGAAATGAATCCGCACACTTAAAGCAAGCCTTCGCTGCCCGGCACAGTGCGTTCATTTTTCTGCCGGAGTGTTCAAGGGGAGCATATGCCCGACGGCTTGGGATTCAGGACTGAAAACAGTCGCAAAATCACAGTCCGAAAACAAAGCAAATCCGCTCAAAACAGATCCAAAAAACCTTTTTGGAAATTAGTGATTGACACGCTACTTACGGATGGAATTAAGCAAGGAGGGAAAACGGGAGGCCCCGTCGAAAACCTGTGCCAATCATCGGAGAGCGGGTCTATGTACCGGCGATTCATATCCATACGCCGGGGTCTGCGGTTGCAGACGTGCAAATATATCTTCTGCCGAGAAAAAAAGCGAATACTCAGCGGGCCGAAGTATCCGAATCATTAATTAATCTCTCCCAAGACACAGCACCCGAATCTCACGAGCCCCACCGGCGAGCAGTGCTCGGGAGCATTCGGCGACCGTGGCCCCGGTGGTCACGACATCGTCTACAAGGAGAACCGAATGGTTTTTCAGTACGTCGGATCTCTTCTTGTGAGGGATGAAAGCCCCCGAAGGGTTCTTCAGTCGCTGTGCCCGGTCGAGTTTAGTCTGAGTTTTTGTGTTCTTTTTCCGTTTGACTGCGTCTAAAAGAATACGGTTCCCCATGTGGAACCCGTCGGCAAATCCCCGGGCGAGCCACTCTGCCTGATTGTACCCTCGTCGCATTCGCCGAAACAGGTGTACCGGGGGGGCGACAATCCAGTCAATACCCTTCAGAAAATCGGGGGGGACTTCCCTCGAAAAGCGGCTTCCCAGATCATAGGCAAAATTCCGCAATCCATGATATTTTATCTCGTGGACGAGCTTTCTGCATCGGTCGTCATAATCGAATATCGCATGAACCCGACTGAATGGCTGATCGAACGCGAAATCGCATGTGCACTGTCGCCTCACTCTGTTCTGTGCGCAGAGGGGGCATGCGTCACGGTCTCGCGAGCAGGACCGAAGGATTCCTTCACACGAGGTACACAGAAAACGGGTGCCCCGCGGCATAGGTTCGTCGCAGAGCACGCAGAATGGAGGGAAGACGAACTCCTCCAGAGCACTGAGGAAGAATCGACCGGAGCGTGTGAATGACGGAAAAATGCTTTGTTTCATCCATGATAACCGCACATTAGTGAGAGCCGTGGTTTGCGCTGGGAGTCGGTGATACTGTTTCACTTGTATCTTGCGAACCGACTTGATGTGATTTGGTCGCTTTTCCTGATTCACTCGCGGGTTCATCATCCGTCTGGTCTTTGAGAACAAGTTTCTTGAGCATCAATCCGCCGAATACTACGAATATTCCGATACAGACAACCTGATTGTGGCTCAAAGCTCCCAGGCGTTCGCTTTCCGGATAAAACCGGGTAAAATCTACACTGAAGCGAAGTATCGCATAGAGAATACCTACCAGGAAGAACTCAAACCCCTGGAAGAGCCTCTTGCGGCCGGCCAGGAAAACAATTCCGGCGATAGCAAGGCCACCCCCTGACAAATAGAGCTGAGAGGGTTGAATACGCATGAGACCCTCAATGCCCGGAAGATGACGCTGGTAGAATCCTGCCGGACTGTCGGGAGGAAACACTACCCCACAGGCATGCTCGGTCGGGGCTCCGTAACAGCAACCGTTGAGAAAACAGCCGATACGAGTCAGAAAAATGCCGAGACCCAGACTGGGCGCCACCGCGTCCGCATATGGCAGGAATGACTGTTTACTCAATCTGAAATAGAGAAATCCCGCAAGTATGGCGCCAATAAATCCTCCATACATCACCAAGCCACCGATTCCAACATTGTCTCCCTGAAACGGATTTACTATGCTCAAGGGATTTGCCGCAAATTCATTCAAGTGGAGCAATACATAGTAGAGTCGTGCACCTATTATGGCCGCAATGATAATCCAGAATCCAACATCGGATACCACACCCGGCTCCAACCCCCGACGCTTTGCTCGTACGGAAGAGACCCATATGCCCAGAAGAAACGAGGCTGCAAGCATGAGTCCGTAGGAATGGATAGGTATAGAAAGAATGCGAATTATGACCGGATGCATCTGTTATCTCCCGCATTATATTGTGCGAACATCGGTATTTCCAATTACAAATCGTATAAATCTAAAACATTCTCGGAAGCCACACAAACTATTACCAACAGTTTTCGTTCGGGAAGGCCTGATTATTGGCATGGAGAAGGGCTCCGGGCGTTGAAGGAATCTCGACTGAATGTCGGGTTTCCGGCCATCTGTCATTCGATTAATGAAGATGATCCGAGAGAACGAGTTCATGATCGGTTTTTCTCTCGCGGAACAAAATTGTTGAAAAAGCGATCAATATCAGGAAAAATACAAAAAACTGGAGCTGTAGCCCATATTTTTACAGACTCCGGTAACCTGGGCTAAAAACCATTTCGCCCAAGCTGGGCATTGAGAATGAACCCGATAAGTATTGCCACGGTCAAAGTGAATGATCCTCCGTAACTGAGAAATGGGAGAGGAAGCCCCGTTACCGGCATCATGCCCAGAGTCATGGCGACATTCACGAAAATATGGAATGCCAGAATGGAAACCGAACCCACAACGACCAGATTGGTAAAGTGATTTCGATTGTTTTGAGTGATCAGGAATCCTTTTACCAGAAGAAACAGGAAAAGAATCAATACCAGGCTGCAGCCGATCAGACCGAACTGTTCACCAAGGACGGAGAATATAAAATCGGTATGCTGCTCGGGCAGAAACGAGAGTCGAGTCTGGGTGCCCTGTAGATATCCCTTTCCGAATACATGTCCGGAGCCGACCGCAACTTTTGACTGTATAACCTGATATCCGGCACCAAACGGGTCTTGTTGAGGATCGATAAAGCTGATGATTCGTTTTTTTTGATAATCCTGCAGAAATGAATTCCACAGAACCGTCGTTATTGTTGCGGAGACGAGGTTCGCGATAATTACGCCTGCGACGATGAATAGACTGGGACGTGCCAGATACAACACTCCGGCCACAAGAATAAAGAACAGTCCCCAGGGAACGGCCCCGAGAACTCCGAGTGGATCGGTATTGCCGTAAGAAAGAATGAGTGGGATGGCCGAGAGCACAATCGAAATGCCTGGGGAAATCAGGTAGAATGCCTCAACGAGCGGGAGGCCCGCCCAGAAGAACATCGGCAGAGCCATCGCGCCAAAAACCAGGGCGGTTCCCAAATCCGGCTGCTTCAGCACTAATGCAAAGGGAATCAGTATCATAGCCCCCGGCATAGCAAACGAACCAATGCGATGAAGGCTCACCGGTCTTCGAGAAAGGCATCGAGCCAGGGCAAGCAATAATCCGACTTTCGCGAACTCCGATGGTTGCACTCGTATCGAACCAAAAGCAATCCAGCGTTCAGCTCCTTTGCTGACGACTCCGGTCATGATAGCGTAAATAAGAAGCAGAAGGGAACCCGCGTACATGACATAAGCCAGGCTGTGGAATACTTTGGTTGGAATCGAGACAATTACCGCAATAATCCCCACCCCCAGTAGTACCCAAACCATCTGGCTTCGCGCAACAGTGGCCAGCGGACCGGTCGTATGAACATACGTGGCACTGTGGATAAGCGCGATGCCGACGATCCACAGGGCAAGGGCGGTGAAAAACACCGACAAATCAATACGTCGCTTTGATGTCAATTCCATATGCGTATCCTTTACCGGTGTCCAATCCGGCGCTCTTCACGGTCGGAATACTCGTCGACAATCTGTTTGCCTTCAGGCGTTTGTGCAAAGAAATATCGCAGTACGTGACCTGCGATCGGCGCCGCAACCGAACCGCCGTGTCCGGCATTTTCCACCACCGCGGCAATCGCTATTACAGGATTATCCACAGGTGCACATCCGACAAAGAGTCCATGGGTGTTTTTGCCGTGTGGGTTTTCCGCGCTTCCGGTTTTCCCGCCGACCGGTATTCCCGACACTTTTGCACGGCCCCCGGTTCCGCCGGGGAGGATAACATCTTCCATGGCTTCGTGGATCGATGCCCGGGTGGTGGAATCGAGATGCAGCGGGTGAAGAAGTTCGGGAGTGCTCTGTCGCAGCATGATTCCATCGAAGCTGCGAATCTCTTTCATGAGTCGAGGCCGATATATGGCTTTCCCGTTTCCCATTCCGCCAACCATAAGCGCCAGTTGCAGCGGAGTGAAGACCTGAGACTGCCCGATTGCCATGTCGAGCACCAGGCCGCGTGTCCAGGACCATGCCGGATTACGTTCGATTCTTGCCCCAAATCGCTGATTATGGAATTCTTCTCCGGAAAGATACCCCACTGCCTCATAGGGGTAATCCAGGCCGGTTTTCTGCCCCAATCCGAACCGTTCCGCATATTTGACAATTGCATCGTCTCCCAGTCGGAGCCCAAGCTGATAGAAATAAACATTGCAGGACACCTTCACCGCGGATATGAGGTCAAGATTGCCATGACCTCGTGAATACCAGCATCGCTTTATCATATTGCCAAATCGGTACGCCCCGGTGCAGGGAGCGGACATCGTGGTGTGAGGGCTCGTCACGCCTTGTTCCATACCCGCAACTGCCGTAACCAGTTTGAAGGTAGAACCGGGAGGGTAGGTGCCAACGACTGCCCGGTTGTTGAGCGGGCGATTGGAATCGAGAGCAGCGGCTGCCCACCCTTGTGAACGAGCTTTGACAGCCATTGAGAATATGTTGGCATCCAGACTCGGACTGCTGTACATGACAAGTATTTCCCCATTGCGAGGATCGATTGCTACAACTGCTCCCTTGAGTGAGTCGGGAAATGCTTCAGCGGCGGCGTCCTGAAGACGTGAGTCTATTGAGAGGTACACATCCTTTCCGGGCACGGGCTGCGAGCTGGGCATGTTCTCTATCCTGCCAAGGCTCTTTCCATATGCATTGACTTCGATGTACTCGCGGCCGTCTTTCCCACGAAAAATATCCTCGTATTGCTTCTCCATTCCCGCTTTTCCGAGAACGTCTCCATAGAGATATCCCAGTGTTTTGAGCGAGTCGAAATCTTCTTCCGGGATTTCGCCAACGTAACCAAGAACATGGAACGAAGTTGGCCCCATCGGGTATTCCCTTCGGGCTTCGGTTTGAACGACAATCCCCTGAAGCTCCATCGAATGCTCTTCCACTACACTTACAATATCCATGGAAACGTCTTCTTTGAGGCGCGTCAGATCGAAGCGGCGATACCTGGCACGTTGCATTCGCTCGGACAGTTCCAAGCTGTCGAAAATGGGTAACCCGACCGAATCCCTAACCTGAAGAAGGTTTCGTGTTACCTCAGGACGGCTCTTTACCTGGTAGGGGAGCACGGATATGGAGTACGAAGGACGGTTCCGGGCAAGAACCACTCCGTTTCGGTCGAGTATTCTTCCTCTCGGAGCCTTGAGTGTTCTTAGCCGCATCTGGTTTTCTTTGGAAAGACGAATGTTTGTCTCCGCCATAAAAACCTGCAGCATAAAAAGGCGTAGTATAAGGATCACGAAAAATAGCGATAAAGTCCCGGCAAGAAACCAGCTCTTTCGGATGCGTACCGGACGCTCTTCTTCTATTCGGAATTTTGTTGCCATGGCCGAATATTACCGTGCCGTCGCAGGTCGAACGACATAGATCCATACATACGTTGCAGCCGCTATCACAACGGAATACAATGCCCGCGGAAGCGTATCGGTTACAAGAGACGGTAAAACACCCGAAAGTGATCCGTCAAACTTGACCGCGGAGGATATCGCGAAAACCGCGTCATGTAAGAGAAAAACCAGGACGAGAATAATGAGACGAATAAGCGGATCTGTACGCATGATTCTCTCATTGAACAGACCCGAAAACCCACCGGCTATAGTCTTGCCCAAAGCATTCTGGCCGATCACCGATGGTGAATAAAGGTCTTGTCCCAGTCCGAGAAGGAAGCCCACGTAGATACCGGGCAATGACCCACCCTGGATAGCAAGGAAGAAGAGTGCAATCAGAATCAAGTCGGGTTGGACCCCGGCAACGGCTATAGTCTGTACAAGTGTTGTCTGAAAGAGAAACGCCAACACCAGAATCGCCGCCCATTTCAGTATGTTGCCAATCATTGATTGTACCCCAGAGAATCGAGCTGGCTGCGAAATGACGACCACCGCGTAGAATACTGCATAATGAAGCATTCCTCCAGGTGGTTGAAATCGACAGAGAGATCAACCATGGTTCGTTTGAACAGCGGATCGCCGTTTTTCTTCACTTCCGTAACCGTACCAACCAACAAACCTTTGGGATAGACCCCACCAAGACCTGAACTCAGAACCGTATCTCCCGGTGATACATCGGCATGGTTACGATGCCGTATCGAAAAGTGTTTCCCGTCTTCGGTTTCAAGAATGCCCACGGCTCGACTGCGTTTCACCATAACTCCGATGCGCGAGGAGGGGTCGGTCAGCAGTTGAGCAAGGCTGATGTGAGGCATGGTCTCCACTACTTTGCCCGCCACGCCATCTTTCGTGACGATCGGCATATATTCTTTTATGCTGTCGTTTTCTCCGACACTGATTATTACGCCCTGCGTTCTATGAGACGGTTCTCTGGCCATGACCCTGGCCGGCACCATCCGGTAAGGAAAACGGTCGGCAAAACCGAGAAACTCCCTCAGACGATCGTTTTCCGCTGCCTGTTCTTCCAATTCCGCAATGCGTGCACTGGCTGTTGCCAATTCTTCTTTCAGTTTTCGATTATCGGCAAAGACATACTTGGCGCGGGTCACTTGGTGCAGAGTGAACTGAAAGGGGTAGAAAAAACTGAAGGTGAGGAAACGTGAGATCTCAAGTTGGCGGCCGGAATCGGCGCTGAGCATCCATAAACTGAGGGAACTGGTGAGCAACAACGAGAATACTGTTCTATGCCGGGCGACAATTTGAATGATCCAATGCATAGGTCTGCTACATTACTCCGAAATATATTCTGTATCCAGTTGTTGTCGTCTGCCGCCCTCAGGCATATCTGTGCCAGGCTTTGTCTACAGCATAGCCCCCCTGTATCCGGCAGGCCCCGCAAATAGCACAAAGCTCATGTTTGAGCAGGACCGTTAACCCAAGTTTCGCAACCAACTCACGGTCCCGCCTGGCGGGACTCAAGGTATCT